>NZ_KV815301.1:0-220 GCF_001814205.1 Rothia sp. HMSC036D11 | reverse complement strand
GTGATGATAGTGAGGGGAAGTACAAGTACTGCACGGTCGAGAAAGCCTGGGCAGAATACCGTGCTGGCGGTGATCTCTCAGGCAATACCGACTATACCCGGGTAGGGTGGGTTGAGACTCGGGAGTGTGGAAAATTAGCGCTTTCAGATTCCCCGAATAAGGATCAATCAATGGATGATTATATGGCCTCCATTGAACCGGGAGGGTATTACAAGGTGTA
>NZ_KV815300.1:141177-340860 GCF_001814205.1 Rothia sp. HMSC036D11 | reverse complement strand
GTACCCCCGGTGAGCCCGGTCAGCCCGGTCAGCCCAGCACCCCCGATAACAACAAGGGTGGTGGCGACTGGAACATCGGTGGCGGCGGCTACTACGAAGGTGACTTCAACCTCAACGGTCACTACCAAGGTGGCTGGGACTTTGGCGCAACCGTTCCCGGATGGGGCCAGTGGGACAACGGCGGTGACGACTGCTTCCAAGGCGGCGGTAATTTTTTTCAGGTAACTCCTGGGGAAAATAATGCCGTAACGCCCGCACCTAACGGTCACGGCGGTCTTGGTTGGGTAGGCGATAACGCTACTCCTAACACCCCAGGTAATGCTGGAAATACGCCCGCACCTAACGGTCACGGCGGTTTGGGTCAGACTGGCGATACCCCGCAGTCGGTAGCTCCTGACACCACTGGTCAGGGCGGTCTCGGTCAGGTTGGTGGCAACACCACCACCGAAACTGGACAGGCTACCGGAAGCGAAAGCCAGGGTGCACAGTTCGGTCAGCTGAGCGAGAGCTACACTCGCACTTCTGAAGGCGAAATCCTCCAGGAGCAGCAGCGTCATCAAGATCATGGCGGACTGGGCCTGACTGCTGATAACGATTCCGACAACGGTCGGGGTGGTTTGGGTCAGACCGGTGACAACCGGGCTCCCCAGCATCAGGGTACTGTGACCATCAGCAACGATGTCGATATTGACCTCAACGCTGGCGCGGTATCCCGCGGTAGCGAGGCCGTGAACACCAATGCTTCTGAAGATGTTAATGGTGGCGGCGCCGGTCTTGTTGGCAACGGTTCTGAGAATAACAATGGTGGCGGCGCCGGCCTCGTCGGCAATGCTCCCAATGTTAATGGCGGTGGTGCCGGTCTCGTTGGCGATAACGGCAACGGCGGTTCCGCACAGGTGAACGGCGGCGGCAACGCAGCTGTTAACCAGGCCACTCAGGCAGACAACGGTAGCTCCGCGAGCTCCCAGAAGTCAGGAAGCTTGGCACACACCGGTGTCAGTGGCGTTCTGTTCGCCGCTGGGCTGGGTCTGCTCTCCCTGATGACCGGACTTGTGGTTCTGTTGACTCGCCGCAACAAGGCCTAATTAACGACGAATTGTCGTTATAGAGGTTACAAATTCGGGGTGGGTATCTCTCTCATGAGGTATCCACCCCGTTTTTGTGCGTAAAGACGGTTATTGCCTAGATGGGGGCAGTGCACATACAGCTTTCGAAGTGGCGTAGCACGTATGAGAGATGTAGTATTAGAGCTTGATTAGAAAAATTTAGGCATCATTAGAAATACTTCAGGATGCCGTAACGGCGTTTCTTCAGAGGATACGCACATAAGATCTTCCGGCTTAGATATTGAGGGAACACCAGGAGAAAGCTGATGGCTGTGTGACACCCGCATATCTGGGAAGTTTCAGAATAGAGAGAAAACAATGGCACAAACTTCACAACAGTCTTCGTCAGCATCGGATGCGAGTGATGCTGCTGCAGATACTGATCTGAAACGCGGTCTTTCGGCACGTCATATGCAGATGATCGCCATCGGCGGCGCTATCGGCACCGGTCTGTTTGTTGCATCCGGCAAAACTATCTCTACCGCCGGGCCGGGCGGCGCTATCGTTGCTTACGGGCTGATCGGTATTATGGTGCTGTTCCTCATGCAGTCTCTGGGTGAGATGGCAGCGCATCTGCCCGTCCCAGGTTCGTTTCAAACCTACGCAACACGTTACGTTTCATCATCCTTCGGGTTTGCCATGGGGTGGAACTACTGGTTTAACTGGGCAATCACCGTCGCGGCCGAGCTTGTAGCGGTCGGGGAAGTGATGAAGTATTGGCTTCCTGAAACTCCCTCGTGGGTGTGGGCGGGCATCTTCTTAGTTCTCTTGACGGGGCTTAATGCTCTTTCTGCCAAAGCCTACGGTGAAGGCGAATTCTGGCTTGCCACTATTAAGGTGGTCACCGTTATCGTGTTCTTAATTGCGGGAATTGCGATGATCTTCGGGGTTCTCGGAGGCGCATCACCGGGTACTTCAAACTGGACCACGGGCGAAGCTCCTTTTGTAGGCGGGCCCGTCGCTATTTTCGCTATCTTCATGGTCGCCGGGTTCTCTTTCCAGGGTACCGAGATGATCGGTATTGCCGCCGGAGAATCCAAGAACCCCCGTCGCGATGTGCCGCGCGCACTCACCAGCGTATTCTGGCGCATCATGCTGTTCTATATCGGTGCCATGGTGGTTATAGGATTCCTTATTCCTTACACCGATCCGAATCTGCTCACCGCAGCCGAAGGCGATATTAACATTTCTCCCTTCACCCTTATCTTTGAACGCGCTGGTATTGCCTTCGCCGCTGCAGCGATGAACGCCGTGATTCTTACCGCCGTGCTCTCTGCAGGTAACTCGGGCCTCTATGTCTCGGCACGCATGTTGTTCTCACTCGCGCAGGAGGGTAAAGCCCCCAAGATTTTCACGAAGGTCAATAAGGGGGGCGTGCCAATGCCCGCCCTCATGGCAACTTCCGCCGTGGGAGCTATCGGATTTATCGCCTCCGTTATTTCGCCGGATGCGGCCTACCTGTGGCTAGTTAATGTTTCGGGTCTAGCCGGTTTCATTACCTGGGTTGGTATCGCGGTGGCACACTATAGGTTCCGCCGTGCATATATGCGGCAGGGGCATAACCTTAACGACCTTCCCTATACGGCGCCCTTCTTCCCGGTGGGGCCGATTATTGCCTTCATTATGTGTCTGCTGGTGATCGGTGGGCAGAACTACGAGGCGATCCTTGCGGGAGACTGGGTGGGCGTGATGAGCTCATATATAGGCCTGCCGGTCTTTGCGGCAGTTTGGGCTATTCACGCTATCGTAACCCGCGACCGTTTGATTCCGCTGGAACAGGTGGATGTCTCGGGTCTTGAGGTTAAAACGAGCAAGTAATTTCGGCGAACGAATTATCAATAAAAAGACCGCCGGAGGAATATCGTGAGGTATTCCCCGGCGGGTTTTATTGCTATAAAATCACATTTTGATAAAGAGTTTCACGGTAAACTATTATGCGGTAGTACCATTTTTTAACGGTATATATGTTTCAACTCCGTGGGTAAATATAAAGATATAATAAAGTTTGCCCGAAATGCTTTACCTCCGTGTTGTGAGCAGGGTATGTTTGTAAAGACATAGAACGTTCACTATTGTGAACCTTCTCTTATGTACGATATGAAGCTTCCTGACCTTTGGTTCGTGCATTCGTAGGTTTACGATCGGTTAAGCCTCATGTGAGCGCTCTATGAGAATACCCCGTAAGGTATCGTCGGGGATGTATAGATTCGTTTGAAGCACTCACTGTTTTCAGGGGATGTGCCCTCTGGGAAAAAGCACAGACATGAATGCTCAAGCTAGGATAAGACCCCCGTAGCGTGTTTAGGGTAGAGGCACGGCGGGGGTCTAAGCCTGCCCGTGCAGGAATTGATGTGAACGCACTAAAGCTGGGGATTTAGACGTGGCAGTATTTTCTTTTGATGATGAAAATTTTTATATATACTCCACAATAAAATTAGAAAATACTTTCGTCCGGAAAAATATCATATATATAGAGCATGTAGTCATACATCGATAATGTACATATCCTGGCGGGTCACCTATCTTAACGTTAGGTGTACCAGACAGATTCTCCGGCGTAGGATTGGCACTATGGATATAGTTATTAAGCGCATATATGAAGAGCCTTTCCCGGATGACGGATACCGGGTACTCGTTGATAGGCTTTGGCCGCGCGGAGTCTCAAAAGATAAGGCTCATCTTGATGAATGGGCGAAGGACTTAGCTCCTTCGACGGAGGCTCGCCGAGATTTTGGGCATAAACCAGAGAATTTTGAATCCTTCAAACAACGCTATCTGAACGAGCTTGACAGTAATTCAGAGGTGTACCCCGAGCTTGAGCGTATGGTTGCGGGTGCGCAGAAGCTCCAGTCCTCTCGCGTTACGCTTTTGTACGGCGCTAAGAGCCCTACCTGCAACCACGCGGTCATTCTGCGTGATTACCTCATAGACCGGCTGAAGAGCCTCTGAAATTTTGGCTGATACGCGCTGTACATAAGCTACTGTAGAAAGATGGTTGATGAACATTCAGCAATTGATACGGCACAGAGAATTGTGCATGTTTCTGCAGTGGTAATCCGCAATCACGCCGGGCACGTACTGACCGTGCGTAAAGCCGCCTCACATGGGTTTATGATGCCCGGAGGTAAACCCGATGCGGGGGAGAGCCCCTTGTATACGGCGGTGCGTGAGGTTACTGAAGAGCTGGGATTTGCGCCGGATCCTGCCCAGATGGTGTACCTTGGCAAGTTTGACGCCCCCGCCCTGAACGAAAGCGGATTCGTGGTACGTGCCGAAACTTTTGAATATATGCCGCATCCGCAAGAGGAAAAGATACTTGAGCAGCTGAGCCCGCATGCCGAAATTGCTGAATTACGTTGGGTAGACCCCGCAGCGGACTATACCGATCAGGCACCTCTGAACACTGAGTGTATATTCCCGCTTATCTGCAGCATAAGTCCTGGCGAAACGCCATCGGTGCCGCTGTGAATCCGCTGAAAATATGCGCGATATGAGCGATAAGGCTTGCGCTCGGCTGCGCGGAGGCGGTAGGGTGCATAGGGATAAATCACCCGTAAAAATTTTACGTTGACGCACGCGTTCCGCGCACCGTCGCGTGTATGAACGCATCCGATGAAAGAAGCAGAACATGAGAGATAGTTTTAACCTTGCCGTGTATTGCGGCGCTACTATGGGCAATGACCCCGATTTTGCCGCCTGCGCCCGTGAGTTGGGAACCCTATGCGCAAAACGTGGCGTGGGGGTAGTTTATGGAGGCGGCCGCACCGGTCTGATGGGAACCGTCGCGGGCGCGACCCTGGATGCGGGCGGCAAAGTCTACGGCGTGGTCACCCACCAGCTCGTGGAGTGGGAGGGCGTGTACCCCGGGCAGACAACCCTCGATATTGTCGATACCATGCATCAGCGTAAGATCGCCATGATTAATAAGGCCGACGCCTTCGTTGCGATGCCCGGTGGCCCCGGAACCTTGGAAGAATTTTTCGAGGTATTTAGCTGGCAATTCCTCAAGATTCACACGAAGCCTGTGGCGCTCCTGAATGTTAATGGGTACTGGGATAAGCTCGTTGAGGCGATGCAATATATGGCTAGCACTGAGCTTTTGCGCCCTTCATACCTGGAACGTTTGATTGTTGTTGACACTCCCGAAGAGCTTATGAAGGTGCTTGGGAAATAGCCCGGAAGCTCTGGAGAAACCAACTACTTACACGCCCGTGGCCTGAGCGCTGCGGGCGTTTTTGCATCACCCGTCGGTAGGGGGGGGCGTGGACGCGTCTAGTTTTTACCGCGCGCCCTGCTCAGAAGCGAAGAAAGTGGCAGAATATGCACAATAATCCATACGGGCGTGAGCGTCATCATAAGCATATAGAGAACCCGAATCAGGGACTCCATGTGAGGGTCTTCTGAGAGCATGCCCAGATAGACCGTCACTCCCAGTACCACGCCGGTGGAGAGTATCAAATAGAGTAATGCCCACAGCACTTCGGAGCGGCTGGCGTGCCCGCGACCGAGCGTGTAGAAGCGGTAAAACCGCCCCACCGCCTGAAGGAACGAAGCACCTTCTAACGCCTGCGCGGGTTCACGAACAGCGGCTAGCGCCTCCTGCTCATCATCAACGCCGATTTCGCGCAGGGCATCGGGGGTATCCTGGAGAAGAAAAACGGGTTCTTCTTTGTGACGGTGTGTGCGTGCCATACCTCTAGGGTACCCGACGACGTGTAAAGGACAATGATGACAAAGACCCTTCTCATCACCTATTTCGGCCCGTTTCCCGGCGTGAGCGTGAACCCGAGCGGGGTAACAGCGCTACAGGTAGCTGATTTACTCGCCGACGAATCTGCGGTACGGGTTATAACCCGTGAGATTCCGGTGAGCTATGCGGGGTCTTCAGAGGCTTTAGGAGAGATGCTGACCGATATTCGCCCGGATGCGGTGCTCAGCTTGGGTGTGGCAGTCGGACGGGATAAGGTGAGCTTTGAGAGGGTTGCTATCAACCTGGACTCCGCCGATATTGAGGATAATGACGGTGTGGTGCGTGTGGATGAGGCGATCGCCCCGGATGGACGCGAAGCGTATTTTTCGACCCTGCCGGTGCGGGCAAGCTATGAGCGTTTGCGCGGTGTGGGACTGCCGGTTGAGACTTCGTACACCGCCGGAACCTATGTGTGCAACCACGTATTTTATGAGGTACACCGTATTCTGGAACTCCAGGGGCGGCGGATTCCTGCGGGGTTTGTGCATATTCCCGCCACGCAAGTCGATCATGAGCCCTCTGACGCACAGACAACGTTTACTGCGCATGCCGATGCCGGGGGAGTAGAGAGCGACTCGGTGCCGACTCTGCCTGAGGCAGTGGTTGCGCGCATCGTGGCGGAGCTGGTGCGCGACACCCTCAAGGTTATGTAGGCTCATTCATGCCATAGAACTGGGAAGACGAACGAAAGCGGCGGTTAAAACGCGGTGCCCCCGATGAGAGATTCATCGGGGGCACCGCACATATTAGCCTAGGGCACTGCTACTTGCGGTGCTTAAGGTAGTAGTCGATCAGGGATGCGGTCGAAGAATCCTGGCGTGCCAGAACCTCGCGGTCTCCTTCGATAGCAGGCACCAAATCAAGCGCCAACTTCTTGCCGAGTTCGACGCCCCACTGGTCGAAGGAATCGATACCCCATACGATACCCTGCACAAAGGTGATGTGCTCATAGAGGGCAATCAGCTCGCCCAGCACCCGCGGAGTCAGGCGAGAAGCCATAATAGAGGTCGAAGGACGGTTGCCGCTGAAGATACGGGCGTTTACCACATGCTCGGCGGTACCTTCGGCACGTACCTCATCCTCGGTTTTGCCGAAGGCAAGCGCCTGAGTCTGCGCAAAGAAGTTTGCGAGGAAGAGCTCGTGCACATCCTGCTCGCCATCCTTGGTGGGGTGAGCCGGGTTGGCGAAGGCCAGGAAGTCCGCAGGGATAAGGCGGGTGCCCTGGTGGATCAGTTGGTAGAAAGCGTGCTGACCGTTGGTGCCGGGCTCGCCCCAGAAAACCTCGCCCGTGGAGTAGTCCACGAAAGAACCGTCGGCGCGCACGGATTTACCGTTGGACTCCATGGTGAGCTGCTGCAGATAGGCGGGGAAACGGTGCAGATATTGGTCGTAGGGTAGAACCGCGTGGGTTTCGGCACCCAAGAAGTTCACGTACCATACGTTAAGCAAGCCCATGAGTACGGGCACATTCTTTTCAAAGGGCGCGGTGCGGAAGTGCTCGTCCATGGCGTGGAAGCCCGCGAGGAATTCCTCGAAAACCTTCGGACCGAAGACGATGGCTAGCGAGGTGCCGATTGCAGAGTCTACGGAGTAGCGACCGCCTACCCAGTCCCAGAAGCCGAAGGCATTTTCGGGGTCAATGCCGAAGGCAGCAACTTTATCGAGTGCGGTTGAAACGGCGATAAAGTGCTTAGCCACGGCTTCTTCTGCGGTTTTTCCCTGCAGGGCGTTCGCCTCGCCAAGCGCGGTGAGCAGCCAATCGCGTGCCACACGAGCGTTGGTCAGGGTTTCTAGGGTGCCGAAGGTCTTCGAAGCAACGATGAACAGGGTAGTTTCGGGGTCAAGATCAGAAACTTTTTCGGCAACATCGGTCGGGTCGATATTTGAGATGAACCGTGCGGAAATCCCGGCATCGGCGTAAGGCTTAAGCGCCTCGTACACCATCACGGGACCAAGGTCGGAACCGCCAATACCAATATTCACCACGGTCTCGATGCGCTTGCCGCTCACGCCGGTCCACTCGCCCGAACGCACACGATCGGCAAAAGCGTAAATCTTGTTCAGAACGGCGTGAACATCGCTATCGACATCCTGCCCATCAACAACAAGAGCGGGGGAGTAGCCTTTGGGGCGGCGCAGCGCGGTGTGCAGAACCGCGCGGTCCTCGGTCACGTTAATGTGTTCGCCAGTGAACATAGCATCGCGGCGTTCGGCGAGGTTCACCTCTTCGGCGAGTTTGAGCAAAAGCTGCACGGTCTCTTCGGTGACGAGGTTCTTCGAGAGGTCTACGTGCAGGTCTGCGGCATCAAAACTAAATTTCTGGGCGCGGGAAGGATCCTGCTCAAACCAGGCTCGCAGATTCGGAGTGAGCGATACTTTGTGCTGGGTTAGTGCTGACCACGCGCTGGTGGTCGTCGGGTTCGTAATAGTCATGGTTCTTATTTTCTCTCTTTCAACCCGGTGATGTCACCTTCATACAGGCGTTTACCTGAAGGTTTTGCGCGTTCTTGCGCTTTTGGTGACCACAACGTTTGGGTGCGGCGCATAATTCCCGCCAGGCATTATCCAAAGAACTGCACGCGTTGGAGGGGAGCTTTTACGAATCCTCAGGGTGCCCTCAAGGGTTAGCAAACCGTCCTCTAAATGCACACGAAAATATGCATACATTTAGGAGAATACCGGTGGTAGACTGGGGACGTCTTTATAGACCTGCCTCAGTGTATCCGGTAATGCGGGCACGAGCGATGCCGACTTTCGTATAGCGTGCGTGGAAATTCTCGACGGCGCAGCGCATCATGAAAACTCACTCATAACTCACACATTCACTCCAGGATATTGTTTATGCCTATAAACCCGCTGCGGGGAATTCGTGTACCCGCTGCAGAGCATACCCCACCGTATGAATCGTTCCTAGATTCTCGCGGATTCCGCCCCGAAATTCAGGGTTTGCGCGCCTTCGCCGTGCTTCTCGTGGTGCTTTACCACGTGTGGATCGGCAAAGTCTCCGGTGGTGTGGATGTTTTCCTCTTCATCTCGGCTTTCTTGCTTTCGCTCTCGTTCATGCGGAAAATCAACGACGGCAAACCGCTGAACCTGCTGACCTACTGGACTCATGTGTTCGCGCGCCTGTTGCCTGCTGCATCCGTGGTGATTGTGCTGACTCTTGCGGCTTCCTTAGTTATATTGCCAGCGCTGTATTGGAACGCGCGCGCCGTTGATGCCCAGGCCTCGCTGTTTTACTACCAGAACTGGAACTTGGCGAACGGTGCGGTCAATTATTTTGCTCAGGGTATAAGCGATAAATCCCCCTTCCAGCATTTCTGGTCGCTCTCGATTCAGGGACAAATTTTCCTGCTCTGGCCGATACTTTTCGCGGTGGCTGCGTTTCTCGTGCATCGGGTACGCTTCAAGCCCGTACCTGCGGCGGTAACGGTGTTCGGCACTGTATTCATGGCCTCGTTTGCCTTCTCAATCTGGGAGACAAAGCAGATTTCCGCCTACGCATATTTTGATACCCGCACCCGCCTGTGGGAGTTTGCGATTGGTACCCTGCTTGCGGTGATGACGCTGAAATGGAAGCCTCGCCATGTGAGAACCCGCGTGGTAATGGGATGGGTGGGCGCCCTGGGATTAGTCACCTGCGGCGCTGTTTTACCGGTTGAACGAACCTTCCCCGGCTACCTGGCGCTGTGGCCCGTGCTCTCCGGCGCGCTGGTGATGATCGCCGGGCGTACCGACCATAAATTCGCGATCGACCGTCTGCTAGTCTCCACGCCGCTGCAAAGCTTGGGCAATATTTCTTACGCCCTGTACCTAGTGCACTGGCCCTTGCTCGTGCTCTACAGTGCTGCGGTCAATAAACCTCGCGTGAATTTTCTGGAAGGCACGGTGATTATTGCCGTTTCAATCGGTTTGGCATGGGTTTTGAGCACCTATATCGAGAAGCCGCTGCGCAGCCGATGCGGCGTATTTCTTGATAAAACGGTCTCGAAACTGCGCGTGACCACGATTTTTACCCCCACTCTCTGGGTGAATCAGCTCGCCTATGTATTCGTGATTCTGCTGGTGATAGGAGTCCCCGTTCTGAGCGTTCGCACCTGGGCGCAACAGCGCGATATAACCGTGATCCAGAATACTGAAGAGCTAGTGAAAAATGACGGGGCAACATATCCTGGCGCCCGAGCAGTCGGCACGGACCAAATGTCGCGTGTGTCAAAGCCTATTCCGCAGGATATCCCCATCTACGGGATGCTCGCTGACTGGGGAGAGGGATGCCCCGCACCCTTTACCCCCGTGCATGAGTCTCTGAATAAATCCTGCGCCGTCAAACAGAACGGGGACGATTCGGCACCGCTCACCATTGTTGTTGGCAGCTCGCACGCATTACAGATGACGGCTGCGTTCGAGCCTATCGCCCAGCGTACCGGCACCAATCAGATGAACCTTCTAGAGACAGGATGCCCCTACCCATTCGCAGCACCCGAGGGCTACCTCAACGACCGTAAGAAACGCTGCATCGCGTTCTCACAGAACGCCACGGAAGAAATTCTGCGCCTTAAGCCGACGACCGTAGTGATTATCGCAACTACGACCGATACAAGCGCTGATGCCGAGACCGCAGACCCCAACCTCGACGAAACCCTGCGCGTCTTCACCGATGCGGGTATCCAGGTGATCGGTCTGCGCGATAACCCGCGATTTGCTCAAGATATGTATGTGTGTGCGATTAGGGCTCAGGGGGATAAGAGCAGCTGTTCTGAACCCGTTGAGCAGAAATATGGTGATAATCCCGCCGCACCAATTTTCGAGAAATATGCAGACCGTGGAGCCTATCTGCTCGATTTGAAGGATATCTACTGCCCGGACGGTCTATGCCGCTCAGTGATTGGCAACGTATATGTGTACGCGGATACTAACCACCTCACCAAAGCTTTCGAACACACCCTCGCAGAGACAATATATGAGCGCGCACTCGCCGCAGGATGGAAGCCGGAAGGGCGCTCAGGGTCATAACTCTTAGGCCGCCGGGCTCGTAAATAGACCGCAGAAATACGCCCTCGCTTATGCCAGATGAGCGGGGCGATCACGTGCGCAGATTTCGGGCGGATTTTAGGCATATCAGGACGCATAGGCACAGGAGCGAAGACCGCATGCGGTAGAGTGGAAACTATGAGCGTGCAGCAGAATCTTTACCTGGTTATTTCTCGACGTGGAGAAACCCTTATGAACCATGACGGAACCGTTCATTACCTGCCTGAAGCGCCACAAAACACCATCATCGAAACCAGCCTGGACCCTAAATTTAGAAAGCCCTCCGACCGGGAAGGCACCGATTACCATGCAGCCTACCTGGAAGATGAAGAACTGCTCGCGCTCGCAGAAGATCTCTCCTGTGCTGACACGGATGCGCCCATCAACGCATCGCAGAACGGGTTCCGCTTCTACCCCGTGCACGAAGACCCTGCCGGGCGAGCCCGCTACGCCGCCGCCCTTGCCAAGCGCGACTACCTTCTTGAGATGGAGTACTCCGCGTATTCGGGAGATCCCGCCCTGATCGACGGGGAACGCCAGGTGCGACGCACCGCATCCGGCGAGCTCGTATTCCCGCGCATCGAACCGGCGGTTATGGCGCTCGTCCTCAGCCGAGACGGCGAACGGGTACTCTTGGCGAATAATCGGCTCTGGCACGAAAACCGCTTCGCCCTCATCGCCGGGTTCGTGGACCCCGGCGAGAACCTGGAGCAGGCAGTAGCCCGCGAAGTCTATGAAGAAACCGGGTTGCAGGCTCTCAACCTTGACTACCGCATGAGCGATGTGTGGCCCTTCCCGCGCTCGCTCATGATCTGCTACCGGGTGACGGTCGATGACACCCAACCCGTGGAACATCTAGACGGAGAAATCCGGGCCGCACGCTGGTTCACCGCGCCCGAGTTGGCGCAGGCTATCGCCGAATCTGAAGCTATACGCCAGAAACAGGGAGTGCCCAAACTGGAGCTGCCCGGCACGAATGCGGTTGCCCGCCGCATGCTGGACGACTGGCTGCACGAGAAAAATGCCGGGCGCTGAGTCGACGCCGACTAAAACCTGCGCTCAAGACAAACTAGGGCAAGTGGTACACTGGATAGGCAAGCCCGAGACAGAGGCGCGTTTTGGCGCGCCCGCATGAGAACGCTCGGGCATGCAGCACTGATATCCGCGTCGCGTATCTAAGCTCACGCACCTAACGCGGCGTGCCCCTAGTATTCCCTAGATTTAAGCGAGAAAAATTACGCATGTCTGAAAACACCGCTTCGCGCCCTGATTTGCGCAACGTGGCGATCGTGGCTCACGTTGACCACGGCAAAACCACCATCGTGGATGCGATGCTCAAGCAGACCCACGCGTTCTCGGCGCACGCAGACGTCGAAGACCGCGTGATGGACTCCGGCGACCTTGAAAAGGAAAAAGGCATTACCATCCTCGCGAAGAACACCACCGTGTTCTACGATGGACCCTCCGCGAACGGTGAAACCATCACCATTAACGTGATTGATACCCCCGGGCACGCCGACTTCGGCGGCGAAGTCGAACGCGGCTTGTCTATGGTCGATGGCGTGGTGCTGCTCGTGGACGCCTCCGAAGGTCCGCTGCCGCAGACCCGCTTCGTGCTGCGCAAGGCACTCGCCGCGAAGCTGCCCGTCATTTTGGTGGTGAACAAGGTGGACCGCCCGGATGCGCGCATCGACGAGGTCGTCAGCGAAACTATGGACCTGCTGCTCGGCTTGGCATCTGACCTGGCCGAGGAGGTACCCGACCTTGACCTCGACAGTGTGCTCGATGTGCCGGTCGTCTACGCCTCCGGCAAGGCTGGCGCCGCATCGCTGAACCAACCAGCCGACGGTGCCCTGCCCGATAATGACGACTTGGAACCGCTGTTTAAGACCATTATCGAGCACGTACCCGCCCCCACCTACAACCCCGATGAGGTGCTGCAGGCGCACGTGACCAACCTCGACTCTTCGCCGTTCCTGGGTCGTCTGGCGCTCGTGCGTATCTTCAACGGCACCCTCAAGAAAGGGCAGACCGTCGCTTGGGCACGTCAAGACGGCGATATTAAGAACGTGCGTATCTCTGGGCTGTTGGCAACCAAGGCGCTCGAACGTGTTCCCGCCGAAGAAGCAGGCCCCGGCGAAATCGTGGCGGTCGCCGGTATCGAAGACATTACCATTGGTGAAACCCTGACCGACGCCGAAAACCCCAAGCCGCTGCCACTTATTAAGGTGGACGACCCGGCGATCTCCATGACCATCGGCATTAACACCTCTCCGATGGCGGGCCGCGTCAAGGGCGCGAAGGTGACCGCACGCCAGGTCAAGGACCGTCTTGACCGCGAGCTTATCGGTAACGTCTCCATCAAGGTTCTGCCCACCCAGCGCCCGGATGCTTGGGAAGTTCAGGGCCGCGGCGAGCTCGCCCTCGCTATTTTGGTTGAGCAGATGCGCCGCGAAGGCTTCGAACTGACCGTGGGTAAACCGCAGGTAGTCACCAAAACCATCGACGGCAAACTGTACGAACCGATGGAACACATGATTATTGATGTGCCCGAAGAGCATCTGGGTGCCGTAACCCAGCTGATGGCGGCGCGTAAGGGGCGCATGGAGAACATGTCGAACCACGGCACCGGCTGGGTGCGCATGGAATTCGCTGTACCCGCGCGCGGCCTGATCGGCTTCCGCACCCAGTTCCTCACCGAAACCCGCGGCGCCGGTATCTCGTCGTCGTACTCGATCGACCCCGAACCCTGGGCTGGCGATATTGAGTACCGCACCAACGGTTCGATGATCGCCGACCGTGCCGGCGTGGTAACCCCTTACGCCATGATTAACCTGCAGGAACGCGGCACCTTCTTCGTGGAACCGACCTCCGAAGTATACGAGGGCATGGTCGTGGGCATGAACTCCCGTGCGGACGATATGGAAGTGAATATCACCAAGGAAAAGAAGCTGACCAATATGCGCTCCTCCACCGCAGATAGCTTCGAAAACCTGACCCCGCCCAAGAAGCTCACGCTGGAAGAATGCCTCGAATTCGCCCGCGAAGACGAATGTGTGGAGGTCACTCCCGAAGCTATTCGCATCCGCAAGGTTATTCTGGATGCGAACGAGCGCGTGCGTGAATTCCGCCGCCGTGCCCGCGCCAACTAGGGCACACAAGCATAGCTAACCGCCGGGAGCAGTACGGGCGTTTGTCGTCATGACAAGTAACGATAACCGTACCGCTCCCGGTTGTGGTTTAAGATATAGAAGAACTGTTCTTTGACAGAAGGTCACCTGACACTATGCCTGAAACTTCCGCGCCGCAGTACCCCGCCCAAGGGGAACACCTGATGAAAAACGCGAAACGCGACTTGCTACCGAGCGGCTACACGCCCTCCGAGGCAGTGATGTTGTTCGTACACGCGCATCCAGACGACGAGACCACGGCAACAGGCGCAACGATGGCGTACTACGCCAAGAAGGGTGCCAAGGTGTATTTGCTGACCCTCACCCGAGGCGAAATGGGAGAAGTCATTCCGCCGAAGCTGCAGCATCTTGAAGTGGGCAAACCCGGCAACAGTGACAACGGCGAGGCACTGGGGGAGTACCGCACCGTTGAACTCAACAATGCGACGGCAAAGCTGGGTGTGCGCAAGCGTTTCTTCCTGGGCGAGGAACCCGCCACGGCACCGGGCGCGCTCAATATCTACCGTGATTCCGGCATGGCGTGGGGCAAAGACGGCAAACCGGTGGCGAACCCGAAGGCGAGTGAAGATTCCTTAACCGCCCAGCCGATCGCCCCGCAGGCCGAGGCTATTGCTAATGCCATTCGCGATATTAAGCCCGATGTTCTGATTACCTATGACCTCGACGGTGGCTACGGGCACCCCGACCATGTGCGCACGCACCAGGCCGTGCTTGAAGCACTCAAAATCTTGGGCGATAGTAACGACCGCCCCATACTGACCTGGGGTATTGAAGGAGAATTCTCAGAGCAGGATGCGCGCCAACAATGCGCTATCACCGGCTCAGTCGAGGCCAAACGTGAAGCGATGAAAGCCCACGGAACGCAGATTGTAGTCACCGGGGACACCACCTTTGAATTCTCAAACAAGGTAGAGCAGAAAATTTCAGCGGTTGAAACCTACCGCCTGCTCGACGGTAACGCACAGCGCAAAATTCCCGAAACCCCCACGCAGGCAGGCATCGTATCGCTTCTGATAACTTGCATTCTTCTGGGAACCCTCGCAGGTATCGCGGGCTCAATCTACCACGCCTGGGTCATGTATACGGGTGAAACTCCGCTTCCAATCGGGCTCGTGTTCGGCTTCGCCACCGTATTTTTTGCATCACTGTGGGCTTCCCTCGCACTGCGTCGTGGCGGGGCAACGATTATCACCGGCGCCTTTGCATTCCTGGTGATATATGCGCTCGCCTTTATGCGCCCAGATTCGCCCTTCGTGCTGGTAAACCCGGACTACCCGCCGATTGGTTTATACGGCACGCTATGGCTTTTGGGCACGCCCGTTATCTCTCTGCTCGCCTTTTTCGTCTTCATCCGTACCAAAGAAGGAAACGCCTTCTATAACACCCCGCGGCAGGTTCATTTGCGCCATCGCAGGGCTGAAGAGAAAGCGCGCCGAGCTCAAACGCTTAATAATTCTTCGCGCACTGCACCATAAGCTGTGCTAAAGCTAAGGAATGACATAGAGGCGTCATGAAAAATGTTGTGATGAATATAACTTATTGGAGTTTATATTTTAATTTATTGGCTCTGACTAGGGTAAATAATATTTAGTCACAGGAAAGCCTAGCCTAAAAAATACCGGCGAAGGGCTGCATTATGGCTGTCTGCTACGACACGAAAATCTGCTTAAATGCCCCACTCAAGCTAGACTTATACACAGACTTCCACGAGGCATACCCCTCGTGATGACGTGCACCGGACGACGACCCTGCAGGATTACAGGGCAGGCGCACGCTGCTAGGTTTAGAAAGGCACCCATGACTTACGTAATTGCACTGCCCTGTGTAGACGTGAAAGATCGCGCCTGCGTTGAGGAATGCCCCGTTGACTGCATCTACGAGGGTGACCGCACACTGTATATCCACCCCGATGAATGCGTGGACTGCGGAGCCTGCGAACCCGTCTGCCCCGTCGAGGCTATCTACTATGAAGACGACGTGCCCGAAGAATGGTCAGAATATATTACCGCCAACGCCGAATTCTTCGACGACCTCGGCTCACCCGGTGGTGCCGCGAAGATGGGACCAACCGGTAAAGACGTACCCTTCATCGCCGCCCTACCACCGCAGGGGGAGTAGCTGGCGCATTCGGCGCACCCTTACGTTGAAAACTTAAGACAGGTTAAAGCCCCCGAATCTCGCACGCTGGGAACGGGGGCTTTGCCGTACCCTCAGCACTCAAACGCGCGATACAATGACTACGCACGAAAGAACAGCCGGTACTGCCGGTTTACAACGCCGCACAAGGAGAACCATGCGTGCCTACGGTCTAGATCTGCCCGAATACCCCTGGGAAACCCTTATTCCCTACCGCAAACTTGCTGCCGAACATCCGGGTGGAACCATAGACCTCTCCATCGGCACCCCGGTCGATGACACCCCGCAGCTGATTCAGGATGCGCTCACCGCCGCATCCGACGCCCCCGGATACCCGACCACGCACGGAACTGTTGAACTGCGCCAAGCGATCGTGGACTGGTTTGCACGCCGCCGCGGGGTTACCGGGCTAAGCACCGACCAGGTGATGCCCACGGTCGGTTCCAAAGAACTTGTGGCGTGGCTTCCGTTCCTATTGGGATTAGGTACCGACCCTAACACTCAAGAGCGCGATGTGGTGGTGTACCCGCGCGTGGCGTATCCAACCTACGATATGGGCGCGCGCTTCGCCGGCGCGCAGTCCGTGCCCGCAGATTCGCTCGATGAACTGCCTGAAGATGTGCGCAGGCGCGTGCGGTTGGTGTGGGTGAACTCGCCCGCCAACCCGAACGGTGTGGTGCGTGATGTTGCCGAGCTTCGCGAGATTGTGCGGCAGGCACGCGATATCGGTGCTGTGGTAGCCAGCGACGAATGCTATGCGGAACTCGGCTGGGGCGCGTGGGATGAAGCTCGCGGCGGTCAGCGGGTGCCCTCTATTCTTGATCCCCGCGTATGCGACGGCGACTTTACCGGACTTTTCGCCGCATATTCGCTCTCAAAACAGTCGAACCTAGCGGGGTACCGCGCCGCGTTTATTGCGGGTGATGCGCAGCTTATGCCTAACCTCATCAACTCCCGCAAGCACGCCGGGATGATTGTTCCCGCACCCGTGCAGCGTGCGCTGATTGCCGCCTTGGGAGATGAAGCCCATGTGGCGGCGCAGAAAGATAAGTACCGCGTGCGCCGGGAAGAGCTTCTCGCAGCTATTACCGCCGCAGGCGGGCGCGTCGAAAACTCTGAGGCTGGGCTGTATCTGTGGACCACTTTCGGCGAGGATACGTGGGCTTCTATCGAACGTTTGGCTAAGTTGGGAATCGTCGCGGGACCGGGGGTCTTCTACGGTGAAGACGGCGCCGGGTATGTGCGTATCGCGCTGACCGCATCCGATGAGGATATTGCGAAGGCGGCCGAGCGTCTGACGGCGAGCGGGGGATAGGAAATGCCGTATAGAGAATAAAACCACCTGAGAAATAAAGAAGCCCGGAACCTCCAATACAGGAAGTTCCGGGCATCTTCTATACCGGATGCGCACCCCCGATTATTTGCGCTTGCCGGGGAGCAAGAACATCTGGAGGGTGGGCGGATTCGGGTTATCGACCTCGCCGGGAACCAAGTCCACCTTGCGAACTTTCGAGGAAGTACGTGAGGCGAGGAACGAGGATAGCCAGGTTGCCAGCGCCGTGAGCGCGAAGTTCACGATGACGAAGAGCGCCGCCGCCAACAGAAGGGTCTGCAACACGTTGCCGTCACCCGAGCCGATGCGTCGTGCAGATGCCAGCAGCTCGGGGTAGGAAATAATGTACCCGAGCGCAGTGTCCTTGAGGATCACCACGAACTGGCTGAGCATCGAAGGCATCATGGAGTTGAAGGCCTGCGGCATAAGAATCGTGCGGAGGGTCTGACCGGGGGTCAGCCCGATTGCTAGACCCGCCTCGCCCTGGCCGCGCGGCAGCTGTTTGACACCCGAACGCAGCAGCTCTGCAATCACGGATCCGTTATAGAAGGTCAAACCGATTACGACCGCGAGGAACGGCAGCTGTGAGGGGTTAATCCAGCTGAATCGGCTGAGAAACAGCCAGAAGAAAATCATCATCATCAGCACCGGAACGGCACGGAAGAACTCAACTACAATGGTGCCGAACCAGCGAAGCACGCGGTTCTGCGCCAGGCGTGCCATGCCGAAGACAACACCGAAAGCGATAGAGGTAATTACCGAAATACCCGCCGCCTGCAAGGTTGAAACCAGACCGGGCAGGTAGTAGGAACCCCAAGCTTTTGCGGTGAAGAGGTCGGTCCATTTTTCTGCCTCAAGCTGGCCTTTAGCGCCCATCACGCTCAGCACATAGACAGCGAACGCGATAAAAACCAGAATCGCCGCTATATTGAAGACACGGGTGCGAGCCTTCGCACGGGGACCGGGGGCGTCGAAGAGGACAGTGGTGCTTGTGGTTACATCAGAATTAAAGAATTTCATCGCTTCACCGCCAATTTACGTGAGGACCAGGTGGTCAGGATGCCTAAAGGCACCACAATCGCCACGAATCCCAGTGCGAAGATCAGGAAGATCGCTAACACCATGTTCGCATCGAACTCAATCATGGACTTCATCATGCCGGAGGCTTCGGCAACGGATGCTACCGATGCGACCGTCGTGTTCTTCGCCAATGCAATGAGCGTATTACCCAGCGGAGTAATGGAGCCGCGCAACGCCTGCGGAAAAATAATCATGCGCGCAGTATCCATGAAGCCGAGGCCGATGGCACGAGCCGCCTCCGCCTGACCGGTGGGAACCGTGTTCACACCCGAACGGATTGCCTCACACACAAAAGATGCGTGATAGATCGACAGCACGATCACGGCGTACACGAAGAAGTTCGTCTCAAAATCGGTCGAGAACGACAGCTGAAACTGTGTCCACACGCCCAGCAACGCTAGAGTCATCAGAATCGTCAGCGGGGTGTTGCGGAATAAGTGCACATAGATAGTACCCGCCCAGCGCAGCGAGGGGACCGGGCTGATACGCATCAGTGCCAGGATTGCGCCGAGTACGAAAGACCCGATCGCAGCCCAGAACGTTAGCTGAATATTCACCCAGAACGCGCCCAACACATCGTATTTGGCGAAGAGAGCGCCGAGTTGGTCAAAGAATGACATCGTTTTCCTCTCTTCCGTGCCTAAGCGCAGGACGCCGAAGGCTTTGGCGGATTCTTTTCGGTGTTGTAGCTGTAGCCGGTGCCGTCCGTGTGCTTCTTCACCAGGTTCTCCCAGGTGCCGTCTTCTACCATCTCGTTAATAGCCTTATTGATGGCTTCACACTTATCGGTACCCTTGGGCAGGCCAACACCGTACTTCTCAGTGGTGAATGTTTTGCCAACCAGCTTGAGTTTGCCCTTATTTGCCTTGGTCGCGGCAAGACCCGCAAGAATAATATCGTCGGTCGTCACCGCATCTACCACGCCGCCGTTAAGTGCGACCACGCAGTCCGAGTAGCTATTCTGCTTCACCAGGTTCACGTTTTTGGCGTAGGTATCCTGAATCTTTTTGGCGCTGGTCGAACCGGTCACCGAGCATAGGTTCTTTCCGTTCAGGCTATCGGGCCCAGTAATGCTGGTTTCATCGGCGCGCACGAGCAAATCCTGCCCGGCAACGTAGTACGGACCAGCAAAATCAACGCTCTTCTTACGGCTGTCGCTAATGGAATAGGTTGCCAGAATCATATCGACCTGACCGTTGGAAAGCATATTCTCACGGTTAGCACTGGGGGACTCTACGAACTCGATCTGATCTTCCGAGTAGCCGAGCTTACCAGCAATGTAGCGTGCCACATCTACGTCAAAACCGGTGTAATCCTGACCGTCTTGGTAGCCCAAGCCAGGCTGATCGTACTTAATGCCGATGCGAATCTTAGGTTTAGAGTCCGAGGCGCTGGAGCACCCGGTCAGCGTGAAACCGAGGGCAAGCGCAGCTGCTGTACTCGCGGCGAAAAACTTGGTGGCGGCGCGGTTAAAGAATGATTTTTTCATGGCACACCCCCTAGTGGTCGATGATCTTAGAGAGGAAGTCGCGGGCGCGCTCGCTCTTAGGCTTGGTGAAGAATTCATCCGGAGTGGCTTCTTCAACAATCTCACCGTCCGCCAAGAAGACGATGCGGTCGGCGGCCTTACGGGCGAATCCCATCTCGTGGGTTACGACGATCATGGTCATGCCGTCGCGGGCGAGGGAGACCATGGTATCGAGCACTTCGTTCACCATCTCGGGGTCGAGTGCACTGGTGGGCTCGTCAAAAAGCATGACCTTGGGCTTCATAGCGAGAGCGCGGGCGATGGCGACGCGCTGCTGCTGACCGCCCGAAAGCTGGGCTGGCATTTTTTCTGCTTGGGAATCTACCCCGACCTTGGCGAGAAGTTCCATAGCTTCGGCTTCGGCCTGCTCTTTGGAGAGCTTGCGGATGCGGCGTGGGCCTAGCGTCACGTTGTCAAGGATGGTTTTGTGCGCAAAGAGGTTGAAGGACTGGAATACCATACCCACTTCTGCGCGCAGCTTGGCGAGCTCGCGGCCTTCTTTGGGCAGTTCTTTTCCGTCGATATGTATAGAGCCTGAGGAAGTAGTTTCGAGGCGGTTGATGGTTCGGCAGAGGGTTGATTTGCCGGAACCGGAAGGGCCGAGAAGGATAATAACTTCGCCTTTATTGACCGCTAAATTGATGTTCTTGAGCACATGGTTGGTGCCGTAATATTTATTGACCTCGTTGAGCTCTACGAGTGGTTTTTCTGCGGGTGCAGATGCCTGTGTCACGGTAATAACCCTTTCATGTGAGATGCATCTATGACGTGGGTTTCATAAAACGAATGAGATTCTAGCTTACGTCAGGTTTGTAACGGGTATGTAACAGCTGCCGGGTTTTCTGTAAAAATTATTGAAAAATTTATCTTCTGTGCATAGTTATAGTTTTGGTGACTCGAAATAGAAACCATATAAAAGCAATAAATACCATGTAAATATATGAAACTCACGCAATACCGTATGTTGTTTTTATTGTACTTCAGGTGCACTTACGTAGAGTTAAAAATATAAAAGTCGGGTGTCTTATGCATAAGTTTGCATAAGACACCCGACTTAGGAACCTCTCAGCGGGGCAGCTGGCTAGGTGTCGTACCCGTTCGGGTTATTTTTCTGCCAGTTCCAGTGATCGCGCACCATAGTGTCAATATCTCGGGATGCGCTCCACCCCAGATCAGCCAGTGCCGAGGAAGGATCGGCATAGGAAACAGCAACATCGCCGGGGCGGCGTGCCACGATCTTGTAGGGTAGCTCTTTACCGCAGGCTTTCTCGAAGGCATGCAGCACCTCAAGCACCGAGTAGCCGTTCCCGGTACCCAGGTTCCAGGTGTGCAGACCGCCGTGCTCGCTAATGTAATCCAGCGCCTTAAGGTGACCATCGGCAAGATCGACGACGTGAATGTAATCGCGCACACCGGTGCCATCGACGGTGGGGTAGTCGTTGCCGAACACGTTCAGATGCTCGCGGCGGCCGACTGCAACCTGAGCGATAAATGGCACCAAGTTGTTGGGAATACCCGAAGGATCCTCACCGATACGCCCGGATTCATGCGCACCCACGGGGTTGAAGTAGCGCAGCAGAGCGATATTCCAGCGGTCATCGGAAGCCGCCAAGTCTACGAGCATGTCTTCGATATGCTCCTTGGTGCGGCCGTAGCAGGACTGTGCATCCATATTCAGCTTCTCAATGAGCGGCATGGACTCGGGCTCGCCGTACACGGTTGCGGACGATGAGAACACGATAGAACGACACCCTGCGGCATCCATGGCGTAGAGCAAGTTCAGGGTACCGGCGACATTCGTCTGGTAATACCATAGCGGCTTCTCGGCGGATTCACCCACGGCCTTCAACCCCGCGAAGTGGATCACCGCATCCGGGCGGATATTGAGGAAGAGTTTCTTCATACCCTCAAAATCCAGCAGATCAACCTTATGGAACTCGGGTGCCCGACCGGCGAGCTCGGCAACACGCTGCAGGGAAGTTTCGGAAGAATTCGACAGGTTATCCATGACGACAACCTCGTGTCCGGCATTGAGGAGTTCAAGAACGGTGTGGGAACCGATGTAACCGGCGCCACCGGTGACGAGAACCTTCATCATTGTCCTTTCGCGGAAGGCGCGAGGCTTTGCCCGTGCTTCCTCATGGTGTGTGGGTGAGTGTTCACCCCGTGATAACGTCGCTTAATATAGTAGCCCGCCTTGGATGCGCCCGGCGGGTTTTCTGAGACCTGTGCGACTGTGTTGTGTATGTCTTAACGGTATGCTGACCTGGAGGTTTTTCGCGTATTTCACGTTTGAAAACCTTCTGTACCACTTAGCCCTGATCCGCGTGACTTTTGTGAATACTTTTTATACCGAAAAGCCGCCCACCGGTCGAACATATGAGACCAATAGGCGACTTTTCGTGTGAAAAATTTAGGGGAGCGGCATTAGTTCAGGTGCAGCGCATCGTTGAGTTCCACGGTGTTCTTAGCACGCGGCAGAACCTCGATTGCACCCGAGACCGAATTGCGGCGGAACAGCAGGTTTGAGACCCCCGAAAGCTCGGCGGCTTTGACCACGCGCGGTTCCTCGCCCGGAATGAGCACGCTCACGCGCGACCCAGCGGTCACGTACAGACCAGCTTCCACCACACAGTCGTCGCCGAGCGCGATGCCGATACCCGACTCCGCACCCAGCAGGGAACGTTCACCAATCGAGACGCGCTGCGTGCCGCCGCCGGAGAGCGTCCCCATCGTAGAAGCACCGCCGCCCACATCGGAGCCGTCGCCCACCACAACGCCCTGGGAAATACGCCCCTCAACCATCGACGTACCCAAGGTGCCAGCATTGAAATTCACAAAGCCCTCGTGCATGACCGTGGTGCCGGGGCTCAGATGCGCACCCAGACGCAGGCGGTCGCCGTCGCCCACACGCACCCCGGCGGGAACCACATAATCCACCAGGCGCGGGAACTTATCAATATGGCTCACGCTCAGGTGCCCGAGCTTACGAAGCCCCAGCGCAAGTTTCTGAAACTCGCTGGCGAGCACCGGCCCGTGATTCGTCCACGCCACGTTTGCCAGCTTGCCGAACAGTCCGTCCAGATTGATGCTGTTCGGGCGTACCAGCGTATGCGAAAGTAAGTGCAGGCGCAGGTAGGCATCGACTGCATCCTCGGGGGCCTCATCAAGGTTGATGGATGCGGTGCGCACCTCAGTACGGGCGTTACGTTCGGGGTGGTCGGCGACGAGCGCATCCAGCTCATCGGCGAGAGAAAGGTCGGGGGTCTGGGTTAGCGCGGGGGCGGGGAACCAAGCGTCGAGCACGGTCCCAGCCTCATTCCCGGCGGCCACGACATTCACCAGCGCGACGCCGGAAGCATAACGGGATTCGGAAGATAGGTTTTCAGACATGCCCACCATTATAGATGTGCTATCGGGCGCCGTATAGGGAAAACGCGCGGCCTCCCACGGGTTGAAATGCTAGGGTTGAACACGAAGACTGTTGCGCAACTACGGAAGACCCCTTGATGACCATTTCGCTTGATCTGAACGTTTCGATGCCCGAACTCACCCGCACGCTCCTTGATATTTATTCGGTCTCCGGGGAAGAAAAAACTATTGCAGACGCCGTTTATGAATCCCTCAGTGCATATCCGCATCTGCATCTCACCCGCGATGGTGACGCCATGATAGCCCGTACCGAATTTGGACCCCGCAATGGTGAGGAACGTACGCGCATTCTGCTGGCTGGTCACCTGGATACCGTGCCCCTACCCACGGTTGCGGGAGCGCTCGGAACCGTACCCGCACGCATTGTTGAAGATAACGGGGACTGGATTCTCTACGGGCGCGGTGCCACCGATATGAAGGGCGGCGTTGCGGTGCAGCTCAAATTGGCGGCAGAACTGGGTGAGCATGATACCGACTACAACCTCACCTATGTGTTTTACGACCATGAAGAAGTCGCCAGCGAACTTTCCGGCATGGCGCGGCTCATTCGCAACCACGGTGAGCTTCTGACTGACGCTGATTTTGGTGTGCTCTTGGAACCCACCGACGGCACTATTGAGGGCGGATGTAACGGCACGATGCGTTTCTACCTGCGCACCGCCGGGCTCGCGGCGCACTCCGGGCGTGCCTGGAAGGGTGAAAACGCGATCCACAAACTTGCTGGGGCGCTGCGTGTTCTGGAGGAATACGAACCGCAAACCTACGAGGTTGAGGGGCTTGAGTACCGTGAAGGGCTTAATGCCGTGCAGGTTTCCGGGGGAGTCGCCGGGAACGTTATTCCCGATGCTGCCGCCCTGCACATTAACTATCGGTTTGCCCCGAATAAGACCCTGGATGAGGCAAAAGCGCACGTCACTGAGCTTTTCGACGGCTATGAGCTCGACTTCGTAGATCTTTCTCCGGCGGCGCGGCCCGGATTAGATACCCCGCTGGCGGCATCGCTTATCGCGGCTGTCGGGCAGGAACCCAAACCCAAATACGGGTGGACAGACGTGGCACGACTCAGCGAGATCGGTATTCCCGCGGTGAATTTTGGTCCCGGCGATGCGCTCCTCGCTCACACCGACAACGAGCACGTGAGCTTCAGCGCGCTTACCCGCTGCTATACCGATCTGCTTTTTTGGCTGCATACCGAAGTCGACGAAGACTAGCCGATAAACCCCGCACCAATGCAAATACACACATTTTAATATCTGTGCCAGCCGGGTAGGTAGGCTAGACTGAACAGATAGAGTAAATCTATGAGCCGCGATGCGCCGCTTACCCGCTGGATGCGTTATTGTACGCAGGCAACGGCGGTCAGCAGCTACTTTGGGAACGCCTTAAGAAACGTCGTGTTTCCTAGGGCAGGCGTATCTGAGGGCTCATAGGACCCGTGAACCGAACCTGAACCGAAAAGGTATCCCATGAACATCCTGATCACGCTTCTGGCGGTGGTGGTTCTGATCCTCACCCTGCTGGGAACTTTTGGCCTCACCAGCCAGCGACTATACCCCGGCAAGAAGTTAGCGGCCTATATTGCTCGGGATGGACTAGACGTGTTCGCGGATAAAACGGCACCTCGGGAGTCCGTAAGCGACGAAAGTACCTTGACCTCATCACCGGTTCTACCTCAACATTCCCGATGAACAATCCCTCTGATAAAACTCCCCAGCAGCACACCACCGTGCCATCTATTCCCTGGAGCTCAGCGAACAAACCGGCGGCACAGGCTAAACCTGCCAGCGCATCCAGCCGAGATGAGGATAAAAACCCCTCGAAAACCTCTACCCTCAATGCCGATATCACATGGTTGTATATAGCATCGGGGGAGCGTTTGCGCCGCATGGGCGATGCCTTTCTAAGACTTCCCGCTTGGCTGCAAGTCATGCTCGTTTACGCTTTCAGCCGCGTCTGGGGATTCATTATTTTTTCTGTGGTTGGCAACCAACAGCTGCTCGGTCCCTGGGGTCAGCATCTGGGGTACCTTCCCTTCATTAGCACCTGGGATTCCAGCTGGTACGGGCAGATTGCGCAATCCGGGTACCCGAGTAAGCTGCCCTATGATTCCACCGGAGCGGTGGCGCAAAATCCCTGGGCCTTTTACCCGCTATTCCCCCTGATCGCTGGCGGTATTAACCGGATCACAGGGATCGGTTACTATCCGGTAGCGGCTACAGTGGCGCTCTTGGCTGGGTTCGCTGCCGCATGGGTTATCTACCTGCTCTTCACCACGAGCCTGAATATTGTAGGTTACCGAGACCAATCGCATGGCGAAAAGGTATCTGAGACAGCGTCGAGCACCGAAGACCCGAAGGATGTAAAAACCTCACGGCACAATCTTGCGCTCTGGGCGGTTGCGGCAGTAGCATTTCTGCCGGTTGCCCCGGTGCTGCAAGTGCCCTATGCCGAATCCTTAAACCTCGTATTCCTCGTTTGGGTTCTACTGCTGATGATGCGCAAGCAGTATCTGCTCATGATGCCCGTCGCGCTCCTGGCATGCCTGTCCCGCCCGGTTGGAGTACCCTTGGGTGCCACCGCCGGGCTATGGTGGTTCGCCTGCCTAATTACAGAGGCTAAGGCACAGCAGCAGCGCCGTCAGCGCGGCGAAGACCAAGAAAGGTTCGAGAGCGTTTTCTTACGAAGCCTGCCGCAGCTCGGCAGTGCCCTTTTCATCTGCTTCTGCGCGCTCATCTGGCCAATCTATGCCTGGCAAATAACCGGTCGTATTGATGCCTACACCGCCACCGAAACCGCCTGGCGCCAGGGCGATCTTGCACCCGTGGCACCCTGGATTTCTCAGGGTATAGCATACTTCGGGTACTTCACGATCCTCCTTTTCCCGCTCCTGATTGTGGGGTATGCAGCCTTTCTGGCAAGCCCGCTCGTGAAACGGGTTCTCGCAAGTCCTATCATCCTCTGGTGCGCATGTTATGGCGCCTATCTACTGATTTTCCTCAACCCACAGTCTTCAACTTTCCGGCTGCTTTTACCCCTCTTTCCACTCATGCTTCCCATCGTGGCGATATCCTCTTCGCGGGCCTACCGGTGGCTGCTGATTGGGTCCGGGGCCCTTCTGCAGCTTGTCTGGGTGGGCTGGCTGTGGCATTGGAAGCAACTACCGGGCGGCGGGGACTACCCGCCCTAAACCGAACGGTATACCCAGGCGCATCCCGGCGAGAACTTACGGCGGGATGCGCATCACATATAGACGATAAAACCGTGTAGCTCAGTGCGAAACACCTCATAAAAGCCTTCGTGGCAATTCCCGTCGCACTCAAGATGCTGGTACTCTATATCTTGTGTTTGGTATTAGTGGCACTGAGTTCGTCGTCTTAGCCGTTCTCACGTTCTTCGTGATCGGCCCCGAACGCATGCCCGAATACGTGCGCCAAATCAAGGAACTCATCAAAACAGTTCGTCGAATGGCCTTCGACGCCCGAGACGAGTTTAAAGATACGCTGGGGGATGCAACACTCAACGAAATCAACTGGCGTCAGTATGATCCCCGTCAGTATGACCCCCGCGTTATTGTGCGCGAAGCCTTCGCGGAAGACGATGCAGAACGAGCACGTGAAGCTAAAGAACGCTCCGAAGCGAACAAGCCCGCCGCATCAAATCTAAACCGGCTGCCGCGCGGTGCCTACGCTCCCTACGATACGGAAGCGACCTAAACAAGGCTTAGATTCTATGGAAGATCCCCTAGCCCTACGGCAGGGGATTTACTATGTGCGAAGCCCTAGCGACAGTCGCATAGATAAAGCCTTGAGAAACATAAAACTTCAGCAAAAATATCACCTAACTTCCGAGACACCGCACCGCCCAGGAGAATACGCCGATGAGCGAAAGCCTTGATAGCCCCACGTATGGTGAGGCGGAAAAACCACGGGACCCCATTTCGCCGCTAAACCCGCGCAGGGCAGAACGTTTTAATCCCACTCGTTTTACCTTACATACCGGCGGCTTCTCCTTTTTCGACTCCCTCGGTACTTCCGCGACTGCTGCTCTGCGCCGGGTGGCGCATCGTTTTGCTGCGTTACCGGCCTGGGCTCAGGTGCTGAGTATTTGGGCACCCAGCCGCCTATGGAGTTTTATCGTTTTCTGGGTCGTCGGTATGCAGCAGGTTGCCGGTCAGCAGAAAATGGGCGACGGCCATGTGCCCACCCTTCTTGAATATTTGGGGTGGTGGGACGCCGAATGGTACGAACGGATTTACAAGAACGGATACCCCATCCAACTACCCGTATACGATAACGGAGTTGTTGGGCATAATACGTGGGCTTTCCTTCCTGCGCAACCTACTATTGCGGGGTTCATAGCCGATACCACGGGTATTCCTTTTGCCCTCAGTACCGTGATGCTCAGCGTAGTGGTGAGCTTTGCCCTCGCATGGGTCATCTATCTGCTCTTCGTGGGGTGCCTCAACTGGCGTGAGCACGGGGTATTCGAGATTCGTGCGAGCCAGGAATCACCGCATCGTTCCCTGGCACTATGGTCGGTTGCCGCCTATGGTTTTTGCGGGCCAGCGGTTATTTTTGGAACCGGGTATGCGGAGTCTCTGACCATTTTCGCGATCGCCCTATTTATCCTACTTTTGGCATATGACCGGTACCTTTGGGCTATACCGGTGGCCTTCCTCGCCACGCAGTCCCGACCCGTCGGCGTGCCCCTCGGAGCGCTCGCGGGTATGTGGTGGCTGTATTGTGTGACCTCTGAATACCGTGTTCGCCGTGCGGCTGATGGGCCTTCGCCCCTCAGCACCGGGCAGGCCTTGATGAGTGCGTTCGCGGCACGATCCCTGCACCTTATCAGCGCCTTGATCGTGTGTTTCTTCGCGCTGGGGCATGCGCTTCACGCAGCAATTGCGACTGGGCGAATAGACGCTTATCTTGCCACTGAAATAGGCTGGAGCGGGCGTACCGTCGATGATGGGCAGCACTATGTGGTGCAATGGGTTACCAACCTGAATACCTATTTGCCACAGTGGAACATGTGGGCTGTTGCCCTGCTGGTTGCCGTAGGCTTCTTCACCTATTTTTGCTGGATTTTTTCGCGTAGCACCCGCTCTCTGCTGCATCCCGTCATGCTGATCTGGTGTGCTGTCTATATGGTTTATCTGGGTGTCTTTTGGCTTCCGCAGACCTCAACATTCCGTATTCTGCTGCCTCTTTTCCCACTTGCGCTCGTGCTCATGAACTATGGAAAAGACTCAAGGGCGTACCGCTGGCTTTTGGTGTTCTTCGGGCTTGTTTTACAGCTGATATGGGTAGGTTGGCTGTGGCATAGTCACGGTCCGGGGGACTTGAATATACCCTAATACTTTTACCCTCTGAGCGTTCGGGTGGGTGGACCCCGGGATGCTCTTGTCCTAAACCCTGAGGCGTTCGGTTGCGCATAAGTATGCTGGGCATCGAGAATACGAATCTCGACGCCCAGCATACTTATATTTTTGTGAGCTCTTCTGCGAGCTATCCGAGAAACTCTACACGATTAGCGACAGCGGCTTGCCCGCCAGGGAATCCTTGCGGTGCAAGAGCTGTGCAGCAATATTCTTAATTTCTACAGAAGTTGCTGACTCCGGGTGGCCCCACACCACGGGCATACCCTCATCACCGCCGGTACGCAGGGCAACATCAAGCGGAACCGAACCGAGCAGCGGCACCGAATAGTCCAGTGCCTTGGTCAGACGTTTCGCCAGATACTCGCCGCCGCCTGAACCGAACATCTCTAACACAGTACCGTCGGGTAGAGTCATCGCCGCCATATTCTCGATCACGCCCACCACCTTTTGCTGTGTCTGCAGGCTGAGGGTACCGGCACGTTCAGCAACATCCACCGCCGCATGCTGTGGGGTGGAGACCAGAATCAATTCGGCATTAGGAAGCAGCTGTGCCATTGAGATCGCAATATCGCCCGTACCCGGGGGAAGATCAAGCAGCAGAACATCGAGCGCGCCAAAGTGAACGTCAAGAATGAACTGTTCAAGCGCCCGGTGCAGCATCGGCCCGCGCCAGGCGACGGGCTGATTATCCTTGAGAAACATGCCAATTGAAATAACTTTCACAAAACCGCCGGATACTTCAGCCGCCAACTCGTGCCCGCCCACATCGTCGTTACCTCGTGCCGAGGCGGGAACGTCTACGGTCGGAGGAATAATGAGGTCATCCAGTCGGGTGGGGGTATCCGTAATGCCCATGAGCCCCGGGATCGAGAAGCCGTGCACATCCGCGTCGATAATGCCGACGGCAAGACCCCGCGAGGCAAACGCCGCCGCGAGATTGGCAGTCATAGAGGATTTCCCTACGCCTCCCTTACCGGAAACTACCCCGAAGATGCGGGTGAGTGATCCGGGCGCGGTAAAAGGATTGGTGCGTTCGGGCTTGAGCCGGGATTTGAGGGCGCCGCGCTGTTCGGAGTTCATGGCACCAAGCTCAAGCTGCACGCGGTCGATGCCGGTGACGGTGGCAGCCGCCTCGCGCACTTGGGTGTCGATTGTGTTTTTGAGCGGGCAGCCCTCAATGGTCAGCAGAACTTTCACCTGGGCATAGTGCCGCTGCGGGTCGTCTTCTTCGGCGAGAACCCGTGCATATTCCACCATGCCAAGTTCGGTGATAGGACGGCGCAGCTCGGGGTCTTCCACGCGCGCGAGCGCCGCCCAGAGCGCATCCTCCAGGGGATTATCGGGCGCCGGTTCGTTTTCACGGGAACGATCGTGCGGTGTGGCGTTAGGGCTACTCATGGTATCTCCTCAGCGCGTTCATGAGAGGGTGTATATCGTTGCGGTGACGATGCCGCACCGGGCGATAAAAACACCGCCGCTTAGATGGTTGGCTGCGGTGCTACTATCATGCGCGTTTGCGCATTATTTGTCTAGGCTGGTGTTCTGCGAGCTTAAGAGCTTAACCGGGTTGCAGAACACGCTTTAGGATGTGGGTCGTTCGCCTTTATGCGCCGTTGGTGCCTTGGCATCGGTAGAATTTTCGGTATTAGCAGTGTGACTCTCAGCCTCGGTGTTTTCTTCCCCGTCCGCATCTTCAAGTTCTTCGATATCGTCGCCAATATCCTGCAGCTGTTCGGCTTGGCGTTCCTGCTCCTCTTGAATAGATTTCAGCTCTTCCAAAATATCCCGAAGCTCGCTGCGCACGAAATCGCGGGTGGCAACCTCGCGCAGGGCAATGCGCAGCGAAGCGATCTCGCGCGTCAAATACTGTGTCTCCTCAAGGTTTTGCTGATCGCGTTTGCGGTCTTCGGAGGCGACCACGCGGTCGCGGTCATCCTGCCGGTTCTGCGCCAACAGCAGCAGGGGAGCGGCGTAGGATGCCTGCAATGAGAGCATCAGGGTGAGCAGAGTGAAGTTGAGGCTTCGCGGGTCGAACTGCAGCTCTTCGGGGGCGAGTGTATTCCAGCCCAGCCACACGCCACAGAAGACGGTCATCCACAGCAGAAATTGCGGCGTACCCATGTACCGGGCGAATGCCTCAGTCATACGTCCGAAAGCGTCCGGGTTTGGGTTGTATGCAAAAAGCTTGTTCTTGCGCTCTGCCGGGGTGCTCAGTTGCGACTCAGCGCGGTTACCGCTCCTGCTGGTCTCCCGGGTGTCGCGGCTGCGTTCGGCGTATTTCTTTTCGAGACGGTCTTTGAGGATGCGCGCTTTATCGATCCTCGGATTTTCCTCGTGCTTCAGGTTTTCGTTGCGGCGGTTCTGATCAGACAAAGCGTCGCCCTACCTTTCGTACGGGGGTTCCGTCGTCGAATGTGCGCCAGTCTTCAGGCAGGAGCGCATCGAGTACGTCGTCAATCGTGACCGCACCGACCAGTCGGTGAGATTCGTTCACGATGGGGATAATGGTCAAGTCGTAGGCGGCGAGTACGCGCGCTAATTCCGCAAGACTTGCCTGGTCAGAGACCGGTTCGGTGTCTGTGTCGAGAATGTGTCCGATCGATTCGCTCGGCGGCACCCGCAAAAGCTGCTGCATATGCACCAGCCCCAAATATTTGCCGGTCGGCGTTTCGAGGGGCGGCCGGGCCACCAAAACTGCGGCAGCCATCGCGGGCGAGATTTCTTCGGCACGAATATGCGCCAGCGCCTCGGCAACTGTGGCTTCGGGGGAGAGGATAATCGGTACCGGGTTCATGAGCGAACCGGCGGTGCCCTCGTCATATTCGAGCAGGCGGCGCACATCGTCTGCCTCATCCGGTTCCATGAGTTCGAGCAGCTTTTCACGCTGCACGTCGTCGAGCTCAATCAGCAGGTCGGCGGCGTCATCCGGTTCCATCTCTTCAAGAACCTGCGCGGCACGTTCGTCCGCTAAGTAGGAAAGAATTTGTACCTGGTCTTCTTCGGGCAGCTCTTGAAGCACGTCCGCCAGGCGCTCATCCTGCAGCTCCGCCGCGATTTCGACCATGCGTTTATCGTTCATCTCATGGATCGCATCGGCAAGGTCGGCAGGTTTAGAATTTTCGTGGTTCGCCACGAAAGCGGTCGCGGCCTGCGGCTCCAACTCGGTGGAGAGCATCGCCTGATCCCAGTCCACCACCAGGGTTTCTTTGGAGCGGCGGCGCCACCCGCTGGCATTGCTCACGCGGGATACGAAAAGTTCGGTGACCACCCAGTCGCCGTTGCGGCGTTGTTCAATGGCGACATCTTCAATGACGGCATCCCCGCTGCCGTCGAGCAGGCGCACGCGGCGGTCGAAAAGCTCGCCCACCACCAGAGTCTCGGAGTTGCGTTGTTCAAAGCGACGCAGATTTACGAGGCCGGTTGAAATAATTTGTGAGGCGTCGATGCTGCGCACACGAGTCATTGGCATGAAGACACGCTTTTTGCCGAGCACCTCAATAATGATGCCTACAACCACAGGCTCGCTGCCTTTGCGCAGGTGAGCACCAGCCGCCAGCGCCGCGCCAAAACCGCGCTTGAGTACGACCACATCACGCAGGCGACCGAGGCGATCACCGAAGGGGTCGAAGACATCAAGACCGAGCAGGCGGGCGATATAAATTTTGCTGGGGGCGCTGAATTTAGTATTGCTCACTCTATCTAGGGTACGCTGTGAACCCCGAATACGCACTTCACCAGTGCTTTAGGCACGCTACGAGTCATGACCGGTGTGGGCCGCAGACCCTAACCGATGCGCAAAATTTTTCTATGCGTAGGGAACTAAGCCCATCGCAAATATCCCGCCGTCTGCAGGTCCTCTCCCGGTAAAATATAGGGCATGACTCAGATGCCTCCCAATATGCCCCCGTCTTCTTATTTAGCGTCTCGCCTGGCGCAGGCTAACGGACAGCTTATGCCTCAGGGCGAACCCGTGGCAGCCTTTAGCCGCCGTGAAGAAGCCTTTGCCGCTTTTGATGTGCTTGCCGCCGCAAACTACCCCATCACCGCGCTTTACCTGGTGAACGAAGGACTCAAACAGGTCGAATACCCCACCCAGCAGGGGTATGGTCGTCCGCTTCTGGTTGCTCTTATCCAGGGTATTCTTGCGGGCCTGTTCTACTCAGCGTTGGTTTCTACCGCGGGTACAAACTTCTTATCCGCCGCCTCATCCGCCGTGCCGATCGCCGTTGCGGTCTTTGTAGTCTGGAAAATTTTTGAGCTTCGCCGCGGCGGTTCCGGTCGCTATCCGATGCGCGGTGAGGCAGTCCCGGAACGTACCATAGTCTACGCCCTGAGTGATTATTCTTCGGAGGCGCGGCGCATCCTCTCGGCAAACCCGCTGTTCCAGAAGGCGGTAGCTTCAGCATCCTCGGGAACACCGAGTGCAGGTACCGAGCAACCCCGCGTCGCTAGTCCCTACGTCTCTTATACACCAACGCCTGCCGGTGAATCTTCGCAGACCCCGAGCACTCCGTCGACTGTGACGGACCAGCAGGGCGGCTACCCTGAAAACCGCGGAAGTGCCGCTAAGAACCTAAGTCCCGAACACAAACCGGCGGATGCGGGCGGACAACAGGGCAGTGCGGCACAGGAGATTCCGTGGCAAAGCCCAGCCGGTGGGGATTCCCAAGCGTCACAAGCTGCTACATCACAAACTGCCGTGCAGCAAACCCAGCCCAACGACTCTTCTGAGCAGTCTTCGCCCGCCGCCGATGCCCGCGAACGCAAGCCTCAGGCACCAGCAGCACCGCGGTTCGGTCTGCGCATTGACGATCCGGAAGAATATGCCAAAACTATCCGGCAGGCCCCAACTCGTGAGACTCCCAAGCCTAAAGGCGTCAAGGAAGACTAGTTTCCAACGCCACAGAGGCATCTGACACAACGAAAAGTCCCCGCAACCAGTACAGTACTGGCTGCGGGGACTTTCGTCTGCGAAACTAGGAGACTACTGGGCGAGCTTCGCCATCCACGCTTCAATCTCTTCAACCGTGCGGGGCAGTGCCGCCGAGAGGTTCACATTGCCGTCCTCGGTGCACAGCACGTCATCTTCCAAGCGGATACCGATACCGCGGTACTCCTCAGGAACAGACAAATCCTCATCCTTGAAATATAATGCGGGCTCAATCGTGAAGACCATACCCGGCTCCAAAGTTGCGCCGGTGTACAGCTCCGCCTTAGCTTGCGCGCAGTCGTGCACATCCAAACCCAAATGGTGGCTGGTGCCGTGCGGCATCCACCGGCGATGCTGACCACCCTCAACCGTCAAAGAAACCTCAGCCGAAACGGGCAGCAGCCCCCACTCCTCCAGACGATGCGCCAGCACCTCCATCGCGGTATCGTGAATCTCATGGAACTTACGACCCGGCACAGCGACCTTGAACGCCGCATCCGCAGCATCCAGCACCGCGTTATAGACCTTCGCCTGAACCTCGGTGAACTTACCGTTCACCGGGAACGTGCGGGTTACATCGGCGGTGTACAGGGTATCGTCCTCAACACCGGCATCCAGCAGCAGCAGCTTGCCCTCATCCACGGTGCCGTTATTGCGAATCCAGTGCAGAATCGTCGCGTTATTCCCGCACGCCGCAATCGTGTCATAGCCCAGGTCGTTGCCGTCGGTACGTGCCACCGAGAAAAACGCTGTCTCCACCACGCGCTCACCACGATGATGCGCCACCGCCTTCGGAAGCTCACGCACGACCTCCTCGAAGCCTTTCACCGTCATATCAACCGAACGCTGCAGGTTCTCAACCTCGATTTCATCCTTAATCAGGCGGGCCTCAGAGAGCGCCACCGTCAGCTCGGAATCGAGCTTATCGGATTCCTCCAGTGCAACGCCCGTGTTATACCGGGAGGTATCAACCAGTGCATCAATGGAAGGATCAACCTCACGCACTAGTCGGATACGCACCCCGCCCAACGCCTGAGCCCCGGCGTTCTTCGTAATCGCAACTTCAAGCTCCGAAAGGTCCTTCGTCCGCACACCGTAACGCTCCGAAAACTCCTTGAGCGTGGGGCGCGGACCAACCCAGAACTCGCCGTAGCGCGCATCCGCGTAAAACTGCGTGGTGTCACGGCCAGCTAACGGGCGGAAATACAGGGTAACCTCATGGTTCGAGCCGTTATCGCCGGTACCTTCATCTACAGGCTCAAAGACCAGCACGGCGTCAGCCTCATGATCAACACCTAACCCGGTCTGATGTGCAAACGCCGAATGCGGGCGGAAACGGTAATCGCAATCGTTCGAGCGCACCTTCAGTGGTCCCGCAGGCAGAACCAGACGCTCACCCGGGAACTTTTGGGAAATCTTCTTACGACGTTGCGCCGCAAAATCGGCGACGCGTTCGCGGGTATAGCCATCATCAGCAGCGGGCTCCCAATTAGATGCGATGAACTCCTGAAAAGCTGATGCTTTGGGGGTATCGCGGTGATCTGTTGTTGGAGCTCCGGTGCTCTTCTTCGTATTTTCAGTCATAGTTGTATTCTATCCCACGCGCCGCGAGAAATCGCCGGTATACCACCGCTATTTTCCGCAGGAAATCGCCTTGAGTGAGGCGCTATCGCGGGTGGGGCAGACGTGGGGTGCGTTAGAGTTAGAACTATGACCGAACGTTACGATCTGCATATTCACTCTGCAATTTCTGATGGTACTCAGCCGCTCACCGAATTAATTCCGCTTATTCGTAAGGCGGGACTGACAGGATTCGCGCTTACCGACCATGACACCGCGTGCGGATGGTCGCAGGCGGCCGAGCTGGCGGGGGAGTACGGGCTGGATTTTCTGCCCGGTGCCGAGTTTTCGTGCCGTTATACATACCGCGATGAGCATGGGCGAAAGCGTACTAAGAGCGTGCATCTGCTGGCCTACGGGTATGACCCGCAATCCTCCGAGCTGGCGCGGCGGGTTGAGGAAATTCGGCGCTCGCGTGCGGGGCGGGCGCGGCGCATCGTTGAGCTGCTATCCGCCGACTACCCGCTCACCTGGGAGCATGTGCAGGAACAGACGGGTGAAGAGAATGCATCGGTGGGGCGACCCCATATTGCGGATGCGCTGATCGCCGCCGGAATCGTCGCCAGCCGTGAGGAGGCGTTTGGCCGTATTCTTTATGCGGGCTCACCCTACTATGTGCCGCAGGAGAGCATGGATCCGCTGGAGGCGACTCGGTTGGTGCGCGCGGCGGGCGGTGTGCCGGTGGTGGCGCATCCGATGAGTGAAAATCGTGGGCCTGCGTTGCCGCTTGAATACTTGGGGCAGATGGCGGATGCGGGCCTCACCGGGGTCGAGGTCTACCACCGCGAAAACTCTGAACCAAACCGTGCGCGTCTGCTGGAATTTGCGCGCGATCGCGAGCTTTTGGTGACCGGTTCCAGCGACTACCACGGTGCGGGCAAACCAAACCAGCTGGGGGAGAATACCACTGCCCGCGAAACTGTTGAGGCGATCCGCGCCCAGATTCGCGGCTAAAGCTCACAGCCGAACTAAAGTAATCAACATAAGTCGTACACTTTGCCGCATATCGTACGGTTAAACCCTACGAAGACGCAGCAAAGTGTACGACATATGTCGGCTCAGAGCCGCTATGAAGACGCCGCCTTCTCCTTGACCTGCTTCCGTTTCTTCGTCAGCTCTTGGCGTTTGCGGTCTTTACGCAGTTTTTCGCGGGCCTGGATGCGCAGCTCGCGTTCCAAAACATCGGTCGAAGGATGCCGCACAAACTGGCTATGCGCCCCGTCTATAGGCTTCACCCGCTCCCGAATCTTCTCACTCTGTTCTGCCAGTGCGCGCCGTGATGCCGCCGTGAGCGCATCCCGAGAGGTACCCCCGCGAACCCCCACGTGACGATGCGGAGTAAACAGCACCGCCGCACCGCGCGGCACACCGCGGTAGTCGGCAAACGATTCAGCATCCACGTTCAGGCGTTTCGCCATAACCTCAATCGCGGGCGGGTTCTGATCCACACACACAAACCTGCGCCCCAATGCCGCCGCAGCCGCACCGGTGGTACCGGAGCCAGCGAAGAAATCCAGTACCCAGTCACCCGGGCGTGATGAAGCAGCAATCATCCGCTTGAGCAGACCCAGCGGCTTTTGCGTGGGGTACCCGGTCTTTTCCTTACCCGTGGGCGAAACGATCGTATGCCACCACACATCGGTGGGGAGTTTGCCGCGCGCTGCTTTCTCTTCGGTCACCAGACCGGGTGCCATATAGGGTTCGCGGTCTACCGCATCCGCATTGAAGTAGTATTCCTGCGGGTTCTTGACGTACATCAAGATATTGTCGTGTTTAGTGGGCCAGCGCTTTGTCGATTTTGCGCCGTAGTCGTAGGCCCAAATAATCTCGTTGATAAAACAATCGCGCCCAAAAATCATGTCGCACATAACTTTGGCGTAGTGAACTTCACGCCAATCGAGGTGCAGGTAGAGGGTGCCATCCTCTGTGAGCAGACGGTGAGCCTGCCTAATACGCGGCTCTAAGAATGCCCAGTAGTCCTCAAAAGCATCGTGATAACTCGCAAGGGTTTGCAGGGCACTCGTGTAGCTTTTGCCCTGAAATCCGGTACGATTACCGTTGCCTTTACCCTGTTCTTCGCCGTTTGCAGCGGGGGCGGTTTTGAGGGTACGCCGAGTTTGAGTTTTGCCGGTATTAAACGGCGGATCAATGTAGATCACAGTGAACGAGGCACTTGGCAGCTCGCTCAGATACGCCAGATTATCGGCCTGAACCACCAGCGATGAACCATTCGGATCGAAAACTGGAACATCGCCGGTACCCGACCGTTTGGGCACAGATGCATCGGCGGAGGATACTGCTTCGCTCACTCGCTATTTACTCCTCACCCGATGCGGCGTCAGACTTCTTCCGCCCCTTTGTCTTGGCCGTGGTCGAGTCTGCCTTGCCCTTATTCCCGGAACGGCGACGGCTGCGGCGGCGCGACGAGCCTTTAGAATCTGTTTTTTCGACCGAGCCATCCTTGGCAGAGCCGGATTTCTTAGCCGATTTTTTCTCGGCGGATTTCCCTGCGGTTTTCTCGGTGCGCGTCTCAACAGCTTCACCCTCAACGCGTCGGGTACGACGACGCGGTCGGCGTTCACGCTTCGGTGCGGCGTCCTTCGAGGGCGAATCCTCCCCGCGCTTTTCGGACTTTGCCTTGCGGGAACCGCCGCGGGAGCCGCGGGATTTAGAACCGCGCGAACGCGAGCCCCGAGAGGAACGGGAACTGCCCCGCGAAGAGCGCGAGTCGCCATAATCATCAAGGTGCTCTGCATCCAAACCTTCGAGAGTCTGCTCGGAACGCGGCAGGCGGCCCTTGGTTCCCGGCGGAATATCCAGATCGTAGAACAGATGCTCAGAAGAAGAATAAGTTTCCACGGGGTCGGAAACGCCTAGATCGAGCGCATCATTAATGAGGCGCCACCGAGCAATATCCTCCCAATCCACGAAGGTTACGGCGGTACCCTCATGGCCTGCACGACCGGTACGTCCGGTGCGGTGCAGATAGGTTTTCTCGTCTTCGGGCACGCGGTGGTTAATCACATGGGTTACGTCTTCCACATCGATACCGCGAGCCGCAACATCGGTTGCCACCAGAATATCCACCTTGCCGTTGCGGAAAGCACGCAAAGCCTGCTCGCGAGCGCCCTGGTTGAGGTCGCCGTGCAGGGGAGCGGCGGCGAATCCGCGCGCGATAAGCTCATCGGCAACACGCGCGGCATCGCGCTTGGTCTTTGTGAAGATCACGGTGCGTCCGCGTCCATGAGCACGCAGGATGCGGCCGAGCATTTCGTCCTTATCCATATGGTGCACGCGGTAAACCACCTGACGAATCGAGGCCTTGGTCTTGGCGTGATCTTCCGGGTCTGCCGCGCTAATATGCATGGGCTTAGTCATGTATTTGCGCGCCATCGTGATCACCGGGCCAGGCATTGTCGCGGAGAACAGCATAGTCTGGCGGTCAGTGGGCAGGTACCCCATAATTTTTTCGACGGAAGGCAAAAAGCCTAGGTCAAGCATCTCATCGGCCTCATCCAACACCACCGTCCTAACCTGGGTGAGGGTGAGCGCACCATGCTGGTACAGGTCGATCAGGCGCCCGGGAGTGCCGACCACAACTTCCAGCCCCTTGGTGAGCTGCTCAACCTGAGGCTCGTAGGGAACACCGCCGTACAGGGTTGCCACGCGGGCGTTGCGCAGTTTAGAGGCTACCGCTAAATCGTTGCCCACCTGAATTGCAAGTTCGCGGGTGGGTACCAAGATAAGCGCCTGAGGTGCCCCTGGTTTCTGCAGCGAACCCCACTGATCGTCGTCACGGCCCACCACACGTTGAATCGTGGGGAGACCGAACCCGAGGGTTTTACCGGTACCGGTTTTTGCCTGCCCAATAATGTCGTGCCCGGCGAGTGCGACCGGCAGGGTCATTTCCTGAATGGGGAAGGGGCTCACAATGCCCACGGCGGCAAGCGCATCGCTAATATCTTGGCGGACCCCAAAGTCGGCAAAGGACTTGGGGGAAGACTGTGGTGTTGAGGAAGGCTGGGCCTCATCGGTCGTCGCGTTTTGAGCGTCGGTCATCTCATATCTTCCTGCCCTGATCGGGCGGTTTGCGCCGCACCCGTACCTGTGCGTGAGTGTGCACAGGTGTTATGCCGTGTAGCTGCCCGAGTACTGCGGGGAGCAGATGTGTTCACAACGCCGGGCTGGCGCGAGGTGAAGGAAGCCGATCGCGGGAAATTCATGTTCCGAAGCCGAGCTCTTGAAGATGTACCTGCTGTAAAAGAACTCAGGCTCTCGGAAAGACGCGGTGTCTGGTATATCAAGAACGACCGGGCATCCACTTAACCCTTAAATCTTAACCCGTCTTGGCGTCAGATGCACCCTTACAGGTCGATATGTCGAGTATGCGTACTGCCATAGGAATGCGCGAAGCCCGCATTCATACGGCAAAACCGTGAATGCGGGCTTCGTAAAAATTATTGGGTGTACCCCTGCTGTTAGGCGCCGACACCGAACCCAACGCGGCGCTTCTCTTCGGAGCCGAGTTCAACATAACCGATCTGCTCACCGGGTACGAGGGTGGTTGCTCCCTTATCGTCGGTGATCTCAAGGAGGGAACCGTTCGTAATGGCGTCGGCTACCTTGGTGCGGATAGTCTCGACGCTTTCCTTGGTTTCGAGCGTAACTTCGCGGCTAATGTGACGAATGCCAATTTTGATTTCCATGATGACCCTTCAAGCCGTCAGCGGTGTTTTCTTCTGGATTTAGTGTACCGTGCCTGCCAGGCGGATGCCGTAAGGATGCGCGCATGATTCGCCTGTGGCTTAGGGCTGCGGTGGAATAAAGTGCAGCGTGCAGAAGATTATCCCGCACTTAGCGGTCGTCGATGGTGATTCCGTAGAGCGTTTCGAGTGCCGCAATGTAGTCGGAGGTTCGCCCCTGGGTTGCGAGCTGTTTCGCACGTATCGTGGGGGTGTGCAAAAGGGACTTCACCATGCGGCGCATTGCGAGTTCGAGCTGCTCGGTGGCGGCGGTACAACCGAATTGGCTGCGTACCTTATCGAGCTCTTCGTCCAGCACCTCCATAGTATGAGAGCGAAGCGCCACGATTGCCGAATCAATATTGCGGGTCTTTTGCCGTGCAGCAAAGGCCTGAGTCTCAGACTCGACGATGCGCTCGGCGGTAGCGACCGCCTCCTCAGTTTCTTCGGGGGCGGCCAAACGCACGGACTCTAAGGTAATAAGTTCCACTTGCGGCAGATCCGCAATGGCGGGGTCAAAATCTCGGGAGAGCGCCAAGTCGAGGATCGTATGATGACCCGGTGGAATTTCGGCGGGGGAGAGCGGGTCAGATCCGCCCGAGCAGCCAACAATCACATCCGCCTGTTCCATGGCCTGATACGTTTCACCTTTGGGAACTGCCCGAACATCGCGTTTTGCGGCAAACTCTGGGGCGCGGCCCGAACGGGAGTTAACCCAAATGTCTTCGCATCCGCGTTCACGCAGGGCTGCAATAGTAGCGCCCGCGTAGGCACCCGTTCCAAAGACGAGAGCACGGCGGGTTTCCCAGTCTTTCTCGGCGACCGCATCCGCCAAATCCAGGGCGACCGAGACGATGGAACGCCCCTGTGACCCGATAGTGGTGTGTTGCCCAACCTGACGGGCGGTGTGTGCCGCATGCTCGAAAAGCTGTACAAGCTCCCCGGGAACCGTCCCTTCTTCTTGGGCGTAGGCAAGCGCACGGCGCACTTGCCCGGCGATTTCGCGCTCGCCGACCACGGCGGACTCTAGCCCGGATGCCACTGTAAAGAGATGTTTGGCGGCCTCAAGGTTCTCATAGATTTCAAAACTATCTGCAATAAGTTCTGCATCGAGTTCAGATTTTTGCGCAATCTCGGTGTAGAGCATATCGCTTACAGGGCCTAAATGCTCGGCCACCGAGAGCTGCACATAAATTTCGAGGCGGTTGCAGGTTGCCAGCACAATAGTGCCGGTAACGCCCAAGTTTTGCGCGGTTTCGGTACGAAAAAGCTCGGGTATGCCAGCTGCACCGTTGCTCAGTAGAGCGACGGTGGTGAGATCGATGATCCTGTGTGATGCAACAAATGAATACGTAGCCACTAGACAATAATCATAAACACATTTTTAGTCGGTGAGTGTAACCTAACGTGAGCTGGCTCCCAATAATGTGAGTTTGTGTGAAAAGGTCCGAAACTATGCCCAACAAGGCCCAGCAAAGGACCGGTGTATAGAAACTTAGGGTAAATAAATTTTGAGATAGCTAAAACAGCTTTAAAAATAAGGTAACCCTACACCAAAATTTATAAAGGTTACGAAGGGGTACTTTATGACACCGTGTCATAAAAACAGGCGCGAAAACCTGTCAAACTAGAGGGTATGACCGAAATCCAGCAGCCCCAGCGAGCCGCCAATGGTGCAGATTCTCAGCAGTCGCGCTCTATAGTGGGTAATCACCCGAGAGATCGCCAGCGTGATTTGCTGACCGAGGCGCAGCTGTCGCGCCTGAGCGCATCTCACCCGCTGCGTGCCGCTCAAGCCGTCGATTCTCCGATGCTGCAGGCGCTCACCGGGCGCGCATCTGAGCATCGTCCGGTCTGGTTTATGCGCCAAGCGGGGCGTTCCCTGCCCGAGTATCGCAAGGCGCGCGAGGGAATTCCCATGTTGGACGCCTGTTTGACACCCGAACTTGCCGCAGAGATTACCGTGCAGCCGGTGCGCCGTCACAAAGTCGATGCCGGTATTTTCTTTTCGGATATCGTTATCCCCATGAAACTCGCGGGCGTGAATGTCGATATTGTGCCCGGTCGCGGTCCCGTACTCGAACATCCCGTGCGCACGCTTGATGAAGTGCGTTCCCTGCCCGAACTGACCGATGCGGCACTTGACCCTATTCGTGAGGCAGTCGCAGCAACCGTCGACATGCTCGGTTCCACCCCTCTCATTGGTTTTGCGGGTGCACCTTTCACCGTTGCTGCCTATATGGTTGAGGGCGGTCCCTCCCGTGATCACCTGCGCCCCCGCACCATGATGCATGCTGACCCCGTTGCCTGGCGCGAGTTGGCGCAGTGGGCCGCGCGCACCTCGGGACAGTTTTTGCGGGCACAGATTGAGGCGGGCGCATCCGCCGTGCAGCTCTTCGACTCTTGGGCGGGCTCTTTAGGGGAAGCAGACTACCGCCGGTACGTGCAGGAACACTCTGCCACCGCCTTGAGCATGGTCGAAGAATTTGGGGTGCCGCGCATCCACTTTGGTACCGGAACCGCCGAACTGCTGCCCGCCATGCATGAGGCCGGTGCCGATGTGATCGGGGTGGACTACCGCCTGCCCCTTGATGAGGCAAACCGCAGGCTCAACGGTGCGGTGCCGCTTCAGGGGAATATCGATCCCGCGCTTTTAGCTGCAGGGCGTGAGACTCTATATGCTCACGCGGATGAGGTACTCGCCGCCGGGGCGAGCGCCCCCGCCCATATCGTGAACCTGGGGCACGGGGTGCCGCCCACAACGGACCCGCAGGTGCTCACCGATCTGGTGACATATCTTCACGAACGCACCCGACGCCCATAAAACGGATACTCTTAAGAGAGGCAGTTAGAACCGAAACATTAACGGGGATGAATATGGTACATCAGCACAAGAATCATCATGCACCAAGCGCCATCGTAGTCGGCGGCGGCATTTCTGGGTTGTTGGCGGCGCGTCGTCTTACCGATGCCGGAGTGAACGTGACCGTCCTAGACCAGAACGATTATCTGGGAGGCGCCCTCGGCGCGCATAAGGTCGCCGGTTTGGTGCTAGATTCCGGTGCGGAATCCTATGCGACCCGAACCCCAACCGTGACAAACCTCGTCAAAGAACTTGGTCTAGACGACCAGATTGTGCATCCCAACTCCCACGGTTCATGGCTATATCTGCCTCAGGGTGCCCGAAAGACCCCGAGCACTGGAATTATGGGCATTCCCGGTGATCTTTCCGATAAATCTTTGGCCGGCGTGCTCGGTAAAAGCGGTTTGCGCCGCGCTCGCATGGATAAGGTGCTGCCTGCTTCGGTTGGGGCAAACGCAAAGACGCTGGGCGAACTGGTACGTGCCCGTATGGGTAAAAAAGTACTCGACAACCTGGTAGCGCCCGTAGTCTCCGGAGTGTACTCGACCCACCCGGATATGCTCGATATTGATGCCGTTATCCCCGGCTTACGCGAAGGGCTGAAAAAACATAAGTCCCTAGCTGCCGCCTCCGCCGCGATACGCGCTCAAGCACCCGCGGGTTCGCAAGTCGCCGGACTTTCTGGGGGCATGCACCTGCTGATCGAACAGCTTATCGAGAAGATGCCCGCACCCGTGCGGTACATTCCCGAATGCGGCGTGATCGCGGTGGATCGTGACCCCATCACCAATGAATGGGTGGTAATTCGCCGCCGCAGTGACGGTGAGAAAGCTGCCTCGGTGGGTGCCGATTATTTGGTGATTGCTACCGATGGTTCCACCGCTGCGCGTCTGCTCGGACCGCATATTAAGGGAAGTTCTCTGCCTAATATTGATCCCGGCCCCGAGGTTGCTCTCGTAACGCTCGTCGTCGATCAGCCCGCGCTTAACTCGAACCCGCGTGGTACGGGTCTGCTGGTTTCCGAAGCTGTGACGAATGTGCGTGCTAAAGCGCTCACCCATGCCACCGCTAAATGGGCGTGGGTAGCTGAAGAGGCAGGCAAGAACCGCCACGTGGTGCGGCTTTCCTACGGCCGCGGGGGAGAACAGAGTACCTTCTCAGACGTTTCTCTTGACGAAGACCAGCTGATCACTCTCGCCCTGCGCGACGCCTCGAAACTGCTCGATGTGCCCATTACCGCCCAAAATCTGGTGGATGCAGATGTGGTTCGCTGGAACGGCGTGCTGCCTCTCTCAACGCCCGGATACCGCGAGCGGGTGCAGCTTTTCCGCGAACGCGCGGCAGAACTCGATACCGTCTGCACGGTTGGTTCATGGGCCGCAGGTTCCGGACTCGCCGCCGTGGTGCGCGATACCCAGGAGCAGCTGGATCAATTCATCGCACACATAACACAAAAACGCGCCTCGAAGTGACGAAGATACTTGCGGCTGCCCGCGCAGTGCAGGCACCGTGTTAACCAAAGAAAACAGAAGACAAAACCTCACGAGTGAGGAGCATAAACCGCAGGCAGACTAAGGTCTGTCTGGTCAAGGCTCGCAGGTGAATATGATGTATCCGGCGAATCTTGGGCGGTTTTCACCGAAAGGAAGAAAATGTCTCACGAAGAACATCAGAATGCGGCTCACGGCTCTCATGGAAGCGGGTACGGGGGCGCGCCCAAAGGATATGCCGTGCAGCATTCCCCAGCTGATGAGAACAAACGCGGCCGTGAAGAAGGCGAAACCCTGCACTATACCCTATACACCGTCTTCGCCCGTGCCGGGCAGCGTGCCGAGAGCGCATCCTCGGCGGAAGCTATCGCAGAGTTCGAGCAGCTCATCGAAGAGCTCAAAGCGGACGGCGTAACGCTGCGCGGACTCTACGATGTTTCCGCTATGCGCGATAACGCAGACGTTATGGTGTGGACCCACGGGCCGACCCCCGAAAAGCTGCAGGCAGCCGTGCGCAAGATTCGTCGTACCGCGCTCTTCAGCACGACCACCATCGTCTGGTCGACTATGGGCGTGCACCGCGAGGCAGAATTCACCCGCAACCATGCACCCGCCTATGCACGCCAGAAGGCACCCGAGGCATGGGTATGCGTGTACCCCTTCGTGCGTTCCTACGACTGGTACTACATGAACCCCGAACGCCGCGCCGAAATGCTCAAGAACCACGGCATGAAGGCTATCGACTTCCCGCAGGTGCTCGCGAACACCGTGGCAACCTTCGGTCTGAACGACTACGAATGGGTACTCGCCCTTGAGGCTCCCGAACTTGTCGATCTGGTCGATATGATGCGCCACTTCCGTAACACCGAGGCACGCCTGCACGTGCGTGAAGAAATCCCCTTCTACACCGGTCGTCGTGTCAATGCCGCCGATGTCGCCGAGGTGCTCGCGTGAGTGAGACCGTACGCGCAGGGTGCTGCGGGAACATCCCGGACGATGTTTGCCCGAACGCTACAGACCCCGCGAATACCGCCTCCAACGGGCCAGCAGCGCTCACCCCTGAGACGCTAAAGTCGTACCGGGGGGAGTGCGGTATTACGCGCTCTCGCACTGCCGTGCCCGCCCCCTATGACCTGGTGATTCTTTCTTCCTTCGGCGGGCCCGAAGGACAGGAAGACGTGATTCCCTTCCTGCGCAACGTTACGGCGGGGCGCGGCATACCCGATGAACGTCTGGAGGAAGTCGCCACCCACTACCGCGCAAACGGTGGTATCTCGCCCATTAACGAGCAGAATCGTGCGCTTTTGGTGGCACTTCGAGAAGCCATGCAGGAACGTGGGCCGCATATTCCGATCGTGTGGGCAAACCGCAACTGGAAACCCTATGTGACCGACGTAGTACAGCAGGCTTATGAGGAAGGGCACCGCAATATTCTGGTGCTCGCTACCAGTGCCTACCCCGGGTACTCCAGCTGCCGCCAATACCGTGAAGACTACGGCGTGGCGTTGGAGAAACTCGGTCTTCAAGACCGCATGCGCATCGATAAGATTCGCCAATTTTTCGATGCGCCCGGGTTCGTTGAGGCCTTTACTGAGGGCTTAGAGAACGGGCTGAAACAGGTTCGCAATACCGTGGCGGAGCGCATTGCTGACGGAACAGCGGCCGCCGGGAATGGGCGCATTCGCATTATGTTCTGCACCCACTCGGTGCCGACCTCTGCCGCTAATGAGGCGGGTCCGCGCGGAATCGACTACGAGGGGGGTTCCGCCTATGTGGAGAAACACTTGCAGGTGGCGCGCGCTATTCTTGCAAAGATCCGCGAACAGGACGAGAGCCTTCTGGATAACATCGACTGGGAGCTCGTCTATCAGTCGCGTTCCGGCTCACCCTCCACGCCCTGGCTAGAGCCCGATGTTAACGATGCCATCGATAAAATTGCCGGTGACGTAGACGGCATCATTATGGTTCCGCTGGGATTCGTCTCTGACCATATGGAAGTCCTCTGGGACCTCGATACCGAGGCGATGGAAACCTGCCGTAACCACGGTATCGTGGCGGTGCGCACCCCCACTCCCGGCGTGCATCCCGCCTATGTGGAATCGCTGCGCCGACTGATTGCCGAGCGTATGGCTGAGCCCGCAGAATCCGGCCACGACAGGCGCGAAAGCGTTTTCGGGGAGTCCATATCCGGCGAACTCGGTTGGTTCGACGAATGCGACCCCGACTGCTGTAAACCCCAGCGCGGTCAGGAAAAACCTGTGATTGCGGAGTATACCCCTAAGAAAACCTGTGCCTGCTGTCATGAGCACGTATAAGCGCCGCCGTATATGCGGGATCCCATCCGAGTGATGAACCCGCATATACGGTACCCATAAAACCTGAGGAGAACCATGAGCGACCCCTATATTCTCGGCACCCGAGGCTCAGCCTTGGCGCTCACCCAGAGCACCCTTGCCGCCGAACACATCGTTCAGGTGTTCAACGCTCACTCCCGCGAACACGGCGCCGAACGCACCCTATCCTTTGATATCACCACCGTCAAAACCGACGGGGATGTGCTCACCGGACCGCTCGCAACCCTCGGTGGCACCGGAGTCTTCGCCGCCGCACTGCGCCAGCGCCTTCTCGACGGTGATACCCCCGACGGAGTCGATGTTGCGGTGCACTCGCTCAAAGACTTACCTGCCGAGCCGTGCCCCGGGCTCGTCATCGCGGCAATTCTTGAACGCGAAGACCCGCGCGATGCCCTGGTAGCGCGCGATAACCTCACCCTCGATACCCTGCCTACGGGCGCCCGCGTCGGTACCGGATCACCGCGCCGCGCCGCACAGGTACGTGCCCTGCGCCCCGACCTTGAAATCGTTGATATTCGCGGCAACGTGGGCACTCGCATAGCCCGTGTGAAAGGGCTCGAAGAACACGGAAACCGCCAAGTCGTCGTGCGTGACAGCGCCGAAACCGACGAAGCTGCACACCGTGGAATCGGTACCGAAAACACCGGTGATTGCGATGCCGTCATCCTCGCCGTTTCGGGGCTCAAACGTCTCGGCAAAGAATCCGTTATTACCGAATACCTTGACCCCTCCCGCATGCTCCCGGCCCCCGGGCAGGGCGCCCTCGCCATTGAGGTGCGCGAAACCGAATTTGTTAACCCCGATACCGCGACTTTATTCGACTCTGAAATTTCCCAGCCTGTGCGCACCCTGGGGGAAGCGCTTATTGCTGCCGACCACTTTGAAACCCACCTTGAGGTCACTGCCGAACGTCGTCTTCTGCGCCGTCTTGAGGCCGGATGCGCCGCTCCTATCGGCGCCTATGCCACCGTCAAAGACGGCGATCTTGTGCTCACAGCAGTTGTCGCATCGCCTGACGGTACCGAAAGCTTGCGCCACACGTCCGCCACTGGTGAGCTTGATGTTCCCGGCGCTGAACGACTGGGTATTCGCGTTGCCGAAGACCTGCTTCAGATGGGCGCCGCGGCCCTTGCCGGTCTTGAGGTGAAATAGGGTCGTGGCTCGTGTTCTGCTGACCCGCACGGCGGCTCAAGGCGCGCCTTTTGAGCGTGCTTTGAACGATTTGGCGGCGGAGCGAGGCATTCCGAAGATTCAGGTGGATTTTGCGCCCATGCAGCTGCCCCGTACAGTTGCGCCCGAGTATTCGCTGTTTTCCTTGGTGAGCTTAGCGGCGGAGGGAGCCTTCCTCTGGGCTACTTTCACGAGTGCGAATGCGGTGCGTTCCTGCGCCGAGCTTTTTGGCACCTCCTTTGCGTGGGCGCTTCGTGATGGCGGAACCCGGATTGCCTGCGTGGGGTCTGCAACAGCACGGGCGCTACGTGAGATCGGCCTGGAACCCCACTTCACGCCTGAAAAACAGGATGCTCTGGGTATGCTCGCAGAATTTCCTACCGAGGGTGCCAACCCCGAGCTGGGCATCCCTGAGAGCCTGCGTAAACCGCAGAATACCCCGGAATCTGCCGCATTGGGCTGGGACGATATGCTTTCTGCGCAGGCGAGCGTGCTCGTCTTTGAAGGGGCAAACGCCCGCCCAACTCTGCGTGAAGGGCTAGTGGGATTAGGCTTCCGTGCTGTGCGTGCAGTGGTATATGAGATGGTGCCGGCGACCGCCTCCGTACTTGAGGCGGGAGAGATCTCCTGTGTGAACGCTCGTGAGCTTATTGCCGGTGCCGGTACTGGCTCGAATTCCGCCGCGGTAGACGTTATTGTTGCCACCGCTCCGTCAAGGCTCAAAGAGCTGGTGGGGGAGAACCCAAACCCTGAACGAATCCCTCCGGTGGCAGCTATCGGCCGCACGACCGCCCGCACATGCGAGGAGCTAGGACTGCGTCATAGGACGGCCGATTCTCCCACTCCGGAGGCCCTGGCTCTAGCAGCCGTTGAACTGCTGCATTCAGCCTAGGCGCTAAACATAGAAGTATTTTGTGAAAGGTTATGTCGATGAATCTTACCCGACGACCCCGCCGACTGCGCACCACTGCCGCCATGCGCGCCCTCACCGCCGAGACTGCGCTGCGTCCCGAGCAGCTGATTCAGGTGTTTTTCGTGCGCGACGGCATTAGCGAACCACAGCCGATTTCGTCCATGCCCGGGCAGTACCAGCACACTCTGGAGTCCCTAATTCCTGCTGTGCGCCAGGCTGCGGAGGCGGGCATTAAATGCATCGACCTCTTCGGTGTTCCGCTGGATGATGATAAGGACGAAGTAGGCTCGGCGGCTTGGGACGACAACGGTATTTTGAACCGCGCTATCGCTGCCTGCCGGGCCGAGCTTGGCGATGAGATTGTTATTATGGCCGATACCTGCCTGGACGAGTTCACCTCTCACGGGCACTGCGGCGTGCTTGTCGATGACGGACACGGCACCATGATTGTCGATAACGATGCAACCGTGGAACTGTACTGCAAGATGGCGGTTTCCCAGGCACGCGCCGGGGCGCACACGGTCTCTCCTTCAGGCATGATGGACGGGCAGATTGCCGCCATGCGCGCCGCGCTGGACGAGGCCGGATTCCAGAACGTCTCTATCATGGCGTATTCGGCGAAGTATGCCTCCGCGTTCTTTGGTCCGTTCCGCGATGCGGTGGAGTCTAGCTTTACCGGGAACCGCAAAACGTATCAGCAGGATCCGGCGAATCGCCGCGAATCTCTCCTAGAGGTGCAGACCGATATTGACGAGGGCGCCGATATGGTGATGGTCAAGCCTGCCGGAAGCTACCTCGATATTGTGCGTGAGGTCGCCGAGTTTTCACCTGTGCCGGTGGCGGCGTACCAGGTGTCGGGGGAGTACGCCATGATTGAGGCCGCCGCGGCAAACGGCTGGATCGACCGCCGCGCCGTGGCGTTAGAGGCTCTGCGTTCGATTCACCGTGCAGGTGCAGACATGATTCTCACCTACTATGCAACCGAAGCTGCCCGCTGGTTGCGTGAAGACTAACCTTAGGGAGTCCCGTACTGACGCTCGAACCCCGCACAGGTATACGTAACCCGAGTAACCTGTGCGGGTTTGTTGTGTTTAACCCTGCAGATGTGCCCCCGTTCCTGCTCAAACACGGACGAGCGTGCTTGCTCCTGCGCTGCCCGCTCAAAACCCGCGACGGACGATAATTATCGTATCCGTAATTTGTTGTGCGTTTTATGCATACCAATAGAGAAACATTAGGTTTTTACCTTTCTCACCGTGCACAATAGAAACGCTATATCACCACATCAATCAGGACTGGGCATCCAATGCAGACTTATTATGATCGCACCTATATTCAGGGTGAGCTCAGCCGTTTCACGCAGCAGTGGCGGCAGAAAATTGACAGCCATAGACGGTCATCCCGCAAAAACTTTGAAATTAGCGAGACCCAAACCTTCTGGAATTCTCTTCTTGCGTGTTTTGGTATTAAACCCGGCACCGTCGCCGAGTTCGAGCGCCCCGCACGCCGCGCCAGCACCGGTAATCATGGGCGAATTGATATGTTTTGGCCTTCTGTACTTTTGGTTGAGCAAAAGACCGAAGGCAAAAACCTTGAGGAAGCGCTCGACCAGGCTCGCGATTACATAGCTGGTGGGAGTATTCCCGAAGAGAACCTGCCGCGTTACCTTGCGGTTAGTGATTTTGAGCGTTTCATATTCGTGAACCGCCGCACTGGTGACCGGGAAGAATTCACACTCGAACAGTTACCGGATCGCTACGACACTTTGAAATTCCTAGCGGGCGAAGAAGCTATTAGCGCTGAGGAACAACAGGAACTCACGATAGCCGCATCGAAAATTATGGCGAACCTATATCAGGCGATGATGGGCGATACTGACACTCCTGTCGGTGAAGAAGCCGCGCAGAATGCTGAAGATGAAGACCTTCGCGTGCAGGAAACTTCAATGTTCCTCACCCGTATCCTTTTCCTGCTCTTTGGCGATGATGCCGGTATTTGGGAAATGCATCTCTTTACCCGGTTTCTGCGTAAGCACACCCGCGAAGACGGTTCAGACCTGGGCACACAGATTAATGCTCTCTTCGAGTATTTAGATACCCCAGAATCTAAACGTACCCGCATGCGTCATGTACCCGAGCTGATGGTCCGGTTCCCCTATGTGAATGGGTCTTTGTTCGCTGAGCGCACCCCGACCGAGTATTTTACGCGCGAGCTTCGCGAGCAGCTGTTGATTGCGTGCGGTTTTGACTGGTCGCAAATTTCAACCGCTATTTTCGGGTCTATGTTCCAGCTTGTGAAGTCACGTGAGGCGCGCCGCGCAGCAGGGGAACATTACACCTCAGAAGAGAATATTCTCAAGACCATAAACCCTCTCTTTCTAGATGATTTACGCGCTCGCGCGGAAAGCCTGATCGCTTCCACCAAGGGATCTAAGACTAAGCGAGCTGAGCTTGCGGCGTTTCTTGATGAGCTTGGGAGCATGCACTTTATGGATCCGGCCTGCGGTTCGGGGAACTTCTTGCAGGTTGCGTATATGCAACTGCGTGAGCTTGAGACTCGGGTACTGACTGAAATCCACCGGCTAGAGGACTCGGGCGGTTTTACACTGGATGCATCATTGAATACTCGCCTGTCGATTTCGCAATTTCACGGGATTGAGATTAACTGGTGGCCTTCAAAGATTGCGGAAGTCGCCATGTTCTTATCGGAGTTTCAGGCTGACCGCACCCTAGCACGTGCTCTGGGCCAGGTTCCCACACGTTTGCCGATTACCTCGGTAGCCCATATTGTCCATGCGGATGCGCTCGCCACCGACTGGTGTGAGATGATTCCGGCAGGAGCCGCCAAGGTTTTTGTATTTGGTAATCCACCGTTTTTGGGACAGTGGACGATGTCTAAAGCACAGACTTCCGCTATGAAAACGGTATGGGGTAAAGATTATGACGGTTACTTGGATTTTGTGACCGCCTGGTTTTGGAAAGCGGTACAGTTCTTTGATCGGGATTTTGAGGGCGAATTTGCTTTCGTATCGACTAACTCTATTGCGCAGGGACAGCCGGTTCCGGCACTCTTTGGCCCGATTTTTCGGGAAGGATGGCGCATTAAATTCGCGTATCATACGTTCCCGTGGGATTCTCAGGCACCCGGTCAGGCAGCGGTGCACTGTGTGATTACTGGGTTCACCCGGTCTGAGGACTATGAACCGCGCCTATTTGAGTATGACTGGAGCGCGAAGCAGACTCGTGAAGCGGCAGACGTCAAAAGTATTAATGCCTATCTTTTGGATGCCCCCAATATTCTGGTGAAGAAACGATCAAAGCCATTGTCACAGCAGATTCCTCCTGTACTTCGGGGTAGTCAGCCTACTGATGGAGGGAATCTCGTTGTAGAAGAAAAAGATTACGCCGAAGTTTCAAGCGATCCTATAGCAGCTAAATATTTACGGCCTTTCCGCATGGGAAAGGAACTCGTGCGCGGGCTTGATCGGTGGTGCCTTTGGCTTGAAGATGTTCTCCCCTCGGATATTGCAAAAAGCTCGGCCCTCAAGACTCGTCTTGAGGCTGTTCGAATTATGCGTGAGAAAAGCACTAAACAAGCAACGCGAGATTTTGCTTCTACACCCCACCTTTTTACAGAAATAAGACAACCAAATACAAGCTATGTTGGTATTCCCGCCGTAGTTTCAGAGACTCGCCCTTTTTATACGGTGGCGCATCTTCCCGCTGAAGTTATCGCTGGGAATAAACTCTATACAGCTCTAGATCCCGACGGCTTTCTCTTTGCCATTATTAGTTCTTCTATGTTCATTACCTGGCAGAAAGCAGTCGGTGGTCGCCTGAAATCTGATTTAAATTTCTCGAATACTATCGTTTGGAATAACCTTCCTCTTCCCGAAGTAGCTGAAGATTTGCGCTCCAAAATTATTACGGCGGGCCAGAAAATTCTGGAAGTTCGCAAGGCACTCGCGGAAAAGCACGGTGGCCGTGTTTCACTCGCAGATATGTACAATCCGCTAGCCATGAATACTGATCTGCTGAAAGCTCATAAGGAACTGGATCGCCACGTTGATAAGGCGTTCGGTGCCGCCAAGCTGTGTGCATCCAACAATAAACGCCTCGAAATCCTCTTCGCCCGCTACGCAGAACTCACAGCAGAATAACTGCTACTCACCAGTTCGGTGCAGAAACTCCATAGTGTCTGCACCGAACTTTTCTACACCATTTTTACGGTTATGGGTTAGTTCGCCGTAATCCATAAGATGATGTAGACAATAATATTAGTCGCGGCGTACACCACGAACAATACCGTATCCTACCAGGCATAGCACGCCAGCAAATCCAAAAAATTTTGCTGCGGGAGACACTACTCCAGTTGAAAATGCAAGTAAAACGGCTAAAACTAGAAGAATAATCCCGTAGCCTAAAAGCCCATCGCCCGGTTTGCGATTTTTGAAATTCTTCCGTTGTTCTTTCTGAGAGTGAGTCATATTTTGAAGATATACCTTGCGGATTTTATATACAAACCGCACCGTATTTATGTCTTTGAATATAAGTAATGTAAAGTCTATCGCCACGTCTTTTTCGGATAGGCACTTTAGCACGTTATTGTGCAACTAGGCACCGCATCTATATCGTCCGTCGTAAGTTTGGGTGGGTAGCGCAGGAACGAGCACACCCGCCCATGTCTGAATAGGGACGATTGTGGATGCAAGCCTAGTGAGCTCTTGCCGTACTTACGGTTTCTCCGAACTCCGTGTACTTATGCGCACCGAAGACAACTTATGTATCTGTAACCAACCTACAGTTTCGGTAAATCCCCGCCAGCGCATTCATCATGAATGTACTGGCGGGGATTAACACGGCTAGGAAAGCAAAATCTAAGAGTTATTTCTGGGCTTGCTTGCGGGTAATGCTGTCGATAATCCAACCTGTTTCTTCATAATGAACGGTAAGCGTGTAAAGATTATCGGCATAGTTGGTATTCCTGCTGCGCTTGTGCCGGCCATCTGCGCCTACGGTGATGATATAGGACCATCCCACGAAGAAATCCCAGGAATACACGCCGTTACCCTGGTGAACGGGGTCATTTCTGAAATCATAAGAGCGCTGCTCACCGCCAATAATCCAGCCACCGTCGTGGTACAGTTTTGCATCTGCGTTGTAAGCATTAATCTCTTCGACGAGGTTTTTAGACACAAACTTATATGCCTCGGTGTAATCACCTGTCTGCATGCCATAATTGCGCCATTGCGTCCATGCCTTCATGCTTTTCATCATGCCGTCAAGGGTGGGTTCGGTGTAGCCAGGTGGATTTGTGGGTTTAGGAACATTCTGCGCCGGACCGTAAATATCGGCCGCCCGGAACTCTCCCGCAGGAGCTTTAGACTTGCCGGAATACTTGGGACCGGATGAGCTGGGTGCGGCACTGGGTGAATCGGCAGGTTCTGGAGGCTCGGTCTCAGGCGCGGCGGCGCTGCTGGTTGTTGTGCTGGGCCGTGCCCCGGGCTTGTCCTCGTCGTCGCAGGCGGTCAAGAGCGCTACCAGAGACGATGCCCCTAGAAAACCGAACGCGGCTCGGCGTGTACAGGTGGTGAAGTTATTGCTGATGCTCATCGGTGAATTGGCTTTCTGAGTTGTAGTGGTTGGTGAATAGTCGGAAGTGATATGTACCCCCACAGAAGAACCTCAGTGTTGCACAGCAGGCGAGCTAACCGACGATGGTGTGACGCATACTCTCGGCCTGAATTAGCCGATCCGGAAGGTTCGCGCCCAGCCGCAGAACGTTGTGATCTTCTTTAGGGAAGGTCAAGGCAATCTTTGAGGATTCGCCGAGTACCTTGCGAGAGCCGCGTCTTATATCCGCATTTCATGGTGCGGATGCGCAAAACGGTACGCACAATACAGGGCAGAAGATCCTCAAAAGAGTACCTCTAGTGCAACTGTACGACGAATAAGTGCTTTGTGCGAACCAATCACAAAGTTTACGTAAAAAATATTTAATTTAATAGGATATTCTCAGAAAACCGTTGAAGAAATGTAGAAGATTTACTTTACTGTCATAACTTTTAGCGCTGGATTGAGAAGATATCGTCAAAAAGCGAAGAATATTCAAAGATAGGCTCTCCATAAAACGTAAAACCAGCATTTCTGCGATAGCGTCACGACATTAGAGAGCCCATCTTTGTGCCTGTGCAGCAGAGTGAGGAAAACTCTAATGTGTCTGCTTGAAGGAGGCGCGATCTGCCGCCTCCTGCGCGTGTTTACCGGCCGGAATATAGCCCTTAGTGATGCACACGAGGCGCGCATCCCGGCCATATTCTTCGAGCCGTTCTCGGTCGGCAGGGGAGTTATCGTCAGCCCAGCGTTCTTGCTCCACGCGGAAGGCAATCTGCCGAACCAAATACTCAAGATTGGGGTCGCGCAGCTCTTTCGTATATTTGTTGGCCCGAGGTACCTTAAATTCCAGATTCCACTGCGATAAATCTTTGGTATCAGGGTCAGTGGCATCTGGGTCTTGAGGCACCACGCGGTAACTCCTCAGCTGGCGGTATGGAATATCGCGCGGGTTGCGGAAAGGTCCCCGGCCGACCTGCAGAAGAGTGGGGGTGGAGACAAGGTACGAGTTCGTATACGAGACGAGCGCGACGATACCGGCAATATATCCGATTCCCAGAATAATAGCGTTATAGGGAACCGGCGGCGCGTATTCAAAATCGATATCGGTCAGCCGAAGCAAAAACAGGGCAGTGGATGCGAAAAAGATAAGGCTGCTTATCAGCGCGGTAGTGCTCAGGTCATGATCTAGCGTTAGTCCAGATTGATGACCCGTCGTACGCAGGGGCTTGCTGAGCTTACCCAGGGTAGCGCTGTAGATTTTGGGCATACCCACAGCGCGGTCGTCTGGAGAAGCGCCGTGGAAGATGCGGTAGTTGCGCCGCCCAATACGTGCCGCCGCATATACCATCAGGAACGGGAGAGATAGGGCTATGGGGCGGAGTATTTCATTAAACTCCCAGAACAGCATGAAAAGGGACGCGTTAACAATCCATGCCCAAAGGTACAGGAAAAAGTGTTTATACGACCAAAACCACTTAGCGTGCTCGGTTTTGAGCGCATACTTTTTACGCACCCGCACTGGATAGACCGCCTCAATGAGCAGGCATAGCCCCAAATATACGATGAATGCTATAAGCCAAATATCCCGAAAGTCCATAACAGCATTTTACGTTGTTCGCTTTTGCGATGCTCACAGTATGGATGAACATCTCAGAAAATACCCGCCGCCAGCAAAGCTGAGAAGCTGCTGCTGATGGCGGGCAGAGTCCGGGATTTGTACCGAGATCTTGTGGGAAAGCGCTGGGTCAGAGGATGTGCTACGCCTTAGCCGCTGCACGTGCCGCGTCCGGGAGCGCCTCAATGATGCGTTCCATCGCGGTATCGTCGTGTGCCCCGGAGAGGAACCACGCCTCAAAAGCACTCGGGGGAAGGTATACGCCAGCATCAAGCATGGCGTGGAAAAACGCCGTGTATTTGGCGGTAGCAGAACCCTTAATATCGGCGTAGTTGTGCACGCCGTGCTCGCCGGTACCAAAGGCAACCGAGAACAGGTTGCCCGCCGTCTGAATCGAATGATCCACCCCGGCATCGGTAAGTGCCTGCGTCAGCGCAGCCTGCAGCTGTTCCGAACGTGTATCGAGCGTGCGGTAAAGGGCATCATCGGCGAGTTTGAGGGTCGTAATGCCGGATGCAACCGAGAGCGGATTACCCGAGAGCGTACCCGCCTGGTAGACAGGGCCGGTCGGTGCCAGATGCTCCATCACCTCACGTTTACCGGCGAGTGCGGCGATCGGCATACCGCCGCCGATCACTTTACCGAAGGTGAAAATATCGGGAACCCAGCCGTTATCTTCGGGAGCAAATTTACCCCAGTACCCGGCAGACGAGACACGGAAACCGGTCAGCACCTCATCAAAAATCAACAGGGCATTATTGCTCTGCGTAATTTCGCGCAGGCCGCGGTTAAAGCCCGGTTCGGGAGTCACCACGCCCATATTGCAGGGGGCGGCTTCGGTAATGACGGCGGCAATTTCTCCCTGATGCGCGGCGAAAGCCTCGCGCACGGCGTCAAGATCGTTGTAGGGGAGCACGATAGTTTCGGATGCGGTTGCTGCGGTCACGCCAGCCGAGCCGGGTAGGGCGAGAGTCGCCACGCCGGAGCCTGCCTCGGAAAGCAGCGCATCCACATGCCCGTGATAGCAGCCCGAGAATTTGATAATTTTATCGCGCCCGGTGATGCCGCGTGCCAGGCGAATAGCGGTCATGGTGGCTTCGGTGCCGGTAGATACCATACGTACCTGCTCGATTGCGCCAGGGATCGCGGTGTTGATGCGATCGACTACAAGCTCTGCGAGCTCTGCCTCGGGCGCGGACGCAGCGCCGAATGACAGTCCGCGTGAGGCAGCCTCTTGAACCGCCGCAACAACCTGCGGATGCGCGTGCCCAAGAATCGCCGGACCCCACGAACAGACGAGGTCTACGTATTCGTTGCCGTCAGCATCATAGATGTAGGGGCCGGATGCGCGGTCCACAAAGGCGGGCGTGCCGCCCACGGAGTTGAAAGCACGCACGGGGGAGTTCACCCCGCCAGGAATGACGGAACGGGAGCGTTCAAAAAGCTCTTCGCTGTGCTGGTGTGCCAGGTGGTGTTCGGCTGATACGCTCATGGGTAACCTTTCGTGTGTGGGCGCCTGAAAGTCTCTTATCCCATGATAGGCGGTTATCGGTCATCGGACAGCGACGCTGCGTCAATACTCACGGACCTGGGTGAGTTGGCAACCGAATATAACGGGCAGTTTAGATTTGTTTTCACATGCCCGATCGCCCACACTTTGCTGCCGCCGATGGGTCAGCATTGTATACAGTCGCATGGCCGCCTAACACTTGTCCGAGGTTATCTCGTGCTTGCTCGCCATCATGTAACGGTAAATGTGCTCGAAGAAATCGTGCGAGACTTCGAAATGCCCGTACCGCAGCTGTTTCGCATAACTCCGCCATTCGGGGTGCTCGCGTGCTACCTCAATCGGACACGGATGCGGAGCATCCTGAAACACAACATCACGCCTGAACGGCTCAAAATTTTCAGCCATGCGGAACTGGTAGACTCGGTCGTCCACTATCTGCCCTACGGCGGTAAAAGCCTGAACTTTCTCACCAGAGTTCATGCCGGTTTTAGGACTGTAATACAGAATCCAATCGCCCTGTTTCATACGTGCCAGCGGTGCCTGTTTGCCGTGGCAAACCTGGCAGAATCCGCCCGCAACCCCGAGTAAAACATGATCGCGTGAGGCTACTCCAACCCAGTAGCGCATAAGAACCTCCTAAAACTGTGAAGAGTACCAAGAGTCCGGGGTTAACAGTACTAACAGCCCCGAACTACAAGGTCATTATATGTCAGTATACTGACATTAAAAGCATATGTCAGAATATTGACATGAGGCAAGAGGAATTTAACCAACTTATTGGATACCGACTCAAAGAAGTGCAATCACTGCTGCGCTCGCGCATGGAAGAGGTTCTGCGCCCACTTGGGATTACCGTTGCGCAATACGTGTGTCTGGAAATTCTAAAGTCTACCCCGGGTGCTTCTAATGCTGAGCTGGCGCGGCAGGCTTTCGTAACCCGCCAAACGATGAATACGCTTTTGCGAGGGCTTCAAGAACGCAGTTTGATTGAGCGAGCAGAGCAAGCCCCCCGAGGTCGCGCGTTACCGACCATGCTCACAGTGGAAGGGGAGCGTGTGCTCGATCAGGCGACCGGGCGCATCCGCGATGTTGAGCAGCACATGGTGGGTGGACTTAGCGATGCGAAACGGCAAGAATTATGGGATTTGCTGACGATCTGTATTGAAGGGCTGCACGCTGGAGGGTCAAAGACCTGATGCAAGGAGGAGCAAAATCTTCCCTCTAAGACTTAAATATCCCGTATTGGAGGAGATGTAATGCTAGCCTTGAAATGCCAATAAAGAACAGAATGGGGGACTCTAGCACCAGTTGTAAGAATCAGAATATTTAGACACTCACCAAAGAATTATTTAAATAATCTATAGAACGTCAAGGACCGTGGGAGGATGTACACCTGTGAATACATCAGTTTTTGTGAGTGCAGGTATTGCTGGTGGTGTGTTGCTTACCTGTGCAGCGTTACATATTACCTATTTGGGGATGAGAGCTAAACGTGAGAGCGAAGCGATGCTTCGGCGGGCACGATACCCGTGGTGGATTCTAGTGATTGTTGATATTTTTCTGGTGGGCTTTGGCAGTTTCTTTGCCTTTGTTCTTTCTGTCATTCTGACGCCAAGCGCAGGGACTCCTATAGTCATCGTACTTTTTGCTGTACCGATGTGCCTAATATTCGCATTCTTTATTTTTATTATTCTCCTTATACGTGGTCTCACGATTCGGTATATCGAGCTTGTTCCTTCGGGGTTTGTCTTTCGTAGTGGTTTTGGGCGAGTGCATAATATTCCTTTTTCTGATATCAAAGGGTACGATTATCGCCCAGCTCGATTTGATTTCGAAGGAACCCTTCGCGTGTCTATGGGAGATCGACACGCTGTGAATACTTCCCGCGGCGATAGGCTCCGCGTGATTAATCACGAAGGTAAAAAAATTCTTCAGACACAGGTACGTCATTCGGCCATGCCGGATTATGTGGGACAGTGCTTGATGTTTCGCGGTATGCAGGAACGATGGCCTCAGCTGGGGTACTCAGAGGATGAAAAAATTCTGGCGGAGTACACGAAAGATGTGGTTGTCAGGTATCTAACCGTTAATCGATGGCGACAGGATTTTTAAGCGAGGAACTGTGCATGAGACCTGGGTACCTCTCAGGGTATCCTGGTAGGGAAATATCACCGATGATATGGAGTTTCTATAATGGTTTTTGCCTGGATTGCCGTGGCAGTGCTATGTTCTATTCACCTTATTTTCTCGCTGGTACAATCTTGGGTGGAGTCTAAAAAACATCCGTACCGCGTACGGCGCTTTCATGGAGCTAACTATATTCTCTATATTTTAGTTATTGGATATCTGTATTTTGCTCCACTCATATTTTCAGGAGAATATGATGGGTCGCATACCATTAAGATAACAATCTTTGCATATGGTGGACCCATCCTGATATTAGGTTTATTTTTCCTCGTTGCTCAGCATGATATGAGTTATATCGATATAACCTCTGAAGGGTTCCTGACTCAGACCGTCTTCGGGAAAGAAAAATTTACTCCCTTTGCAGCTATTGACGGGTATATATACAGTCCCAAAAGGAAACGTCAAACCTTAGATGGGCAGCACTGGAAAATTACTCAAGACCTTAGCGATGATCTTTATCTGATAGATCCCTGGGGAAACACAGTTTTCTCGTGTATTCCGGCCAAACCTCAAGAAAGAATCTTTGGCGCCTTGCTGTATGCGCGGGCACGTTCTGGTCGTTGGCCTGACCTTGAGAACCCTGAAGATGAACTTGTGATCATGAAACTAGCAGACTCCAAATATGAAGTAACCGATTTCTTGATGGAATACCCTCAAGTAAATGGATTTATAACGCCCGAACAGACTGCTGCCCCGCAACAACCAATGCCGCCACAATACCCGCAGAACGCGTATCCTCAAGAGGGCTATCTAAATTCAGGCCAGCAGCCCTCGAATCAGCAGATGAACTCCTATGGATACCTGCAGCAGCCCCAAAACTATCAGCAGAATCAAAACCCACCGCAGGGGAGCGCATCGTAAAACCTGCAAGCCTCAGATAATTTCACCCGGAATATAGCCCGTGACAATAAACGGTGGGAGCAGAAACAGCCAAATAATTTCTGCTCCCACCGTTTACTGCGGAATTACTGAATGTCCTGCGGCATCAACAGGTTCTTACCGACCGGATGCTCATTCCAGAGGGCTCTTTCGGCGATACCGTTTGCTGCTTGAGTTTCGACAATGTGCTGATCGCTGCTGTTTCGCGGGTCAGGCCAGCGGGAGTTATACATCCTAAACGCCAAAACCGCGAGCACACGTTCCCCACGGTATATTTTGGGGCGGAAAGAAACTTGACGGCCGTCAGAGGAGAACAGCGTCAGCATTTTGTTGTTGTACTCATACCAATAGCTGTAAGCGCTTACCTCGCTGTAATAGATGCGGGTGACCCGGCCGAAAGCATTTCGTTGTTCTACATAGTCGCGCGCTGTTTCAACGTAGATATTTCTATAGTTGAGGTACGCCCAAACGGCTAAGCCATAAAAGATAACAACACACAGGATAAAAGATCCCAGGATTGAGAGTGATTGTTGGGGCGTTTGCGTTGTGTTTGGATGCAGCACCATATACACGATAAGAGCTGTGAGCAGAGTGCCCACCAAAGCCGAGATGAAGACCGAAATAAGGATCAAGGCCGGATGTCTGACGCGCAAAACACCATCTGGATTTATAGGGAACTTGGCGGCACGGCGTGCATAAAGTTTGTCAAAGACAGTATTCAGAGGGCGCTGGATAATACGATGTAGCATGACGGTGATCTTTCTCGTTCGGTAATTGGTTGAGAGGAAAATACGCCGTGCAAACGAGCGACACCGGAAGAGCAGTCGCTTGGTTGGTGAGTGTGAGCGGCACAAAACCCCTGGAACAATACAAACGTAGCACACGAGATAGGGCACAGGTTGGCTGACTCGTCACGGAAGCTTGCAGAATCCGCCACCTAAACGACCGCATTTATTGCAGAAGATCTACCGCATATGTGATGCGCTATCGAGTTTTTTCATCACCTGAGTATCCTGATCAAAGAGCCAGTTCTTATCGAAAAGAAGGCGCACAAACGCCAGCCCCAGCCCCAGGGCCAAGAAGGTGAGGAGCGACTGCACGAAACCGTTGGTAGCCGCGTATATATTCCCGCCCGAAAAATACGACATTGACAGATAAAACGGCACACCCGGAACCATCGTCACCACGGCAGGCACCGACAGGGATATACGCGAATATTTACGTCCGTGCAGCGGTGCCACGATCTCCGCCATAATGCCGACCCCGAACACCGCGACTGTCGCCGCCATATGGGGAGCCCAGCCCGCCTCCACAAGCCAGATACGCGCCGGATTAGCGACAGCGGCAATGACGCCGCCCCATACGCATGCCACGGGAGATGCGGCAAAGAGCATGGCGAACCCGGCGGCGGCAACTCCCGATGAGATAACCTGCAGCAGGATATATAACCCCACCGGAATATCCGGGCGAATATTTTGCAGAAGCGGAATCTCGAAGAGCGAGGCAAGAACCCACACCGCGAAAGACCCGCTCACCAAAAGCACTGCCACATAGGTTAGGCGTGAAACACCGGCCAGGAAATCCATACGGGAAATATCGAGCATCCCGGTCACCATAGGGAAACCCGGCACCAAGAACAGAATTGAGGAGATGAACCCCACCATATGGTCGCTTCCCACGAGGTTTAGAGCCACCAGAAGCCTAATAATTCCAATATAGGTTCCTGCCCCAAGAAATCCGCACGCCATCCAGATCGCCATATGGCTTGTGCCGCGCTTCATGAGAGTAGAACGCAAAAATTGACCGGCACCAGCGGCAATAAACACGACGAGGCATTCCACCAGACCGCCCCTGTTGAGGAAGGCGAACCCGGTACAGGCTATGGCGGAGGCGAGGGAGAGCATCCAGCGTTTGTAGAGATGCGGCATGGAATCGATGCGGGTAATCTCGGCGTCAGCCTCAGATGGAGATATGCGATCGGGAAGCTCAGAAATGAACTTACCCAGCAGGTCAATCTTGTAGGAGTTAATGCCCATCGTGCGCTGCTCGGCAACTTCAGTACGGAAATTACCGTCCGCATATGATGAGGTGGCGATCTCTGTGAAGGTCACTTGCGCGTGATGTTCCTGCAGCCCCACGGCCTTCGCTAAACGCGCCATTGATGCCTTGATACGGTAGGCACTTGCCCCCGATTTCATGAGGATTCTGCCGAGCTTGAGCACCACCTGCGATTGCGACACGATATATTTGTGCTGTTCGCGGGAGGAACCGAGGTAGATACTGTACGTGTTGGTGTCTTGATATTCCATGACAATTCTGAATGCTGATGTGATACGTAACCGGCGCGCTGCACTGCACCTTGGGGCGAGAACCCCTACCTCTTTAGCATAGGCGTTAGTGGCGCGCAGGTATAGTGCCAGACGCCTTGAAAACCGGCGAGATAACCTTCGCGATACTTAGTGAATAGGGGAGTTAAGCAGCCTCAACAGAGTCTGTTCAACGTGACGAAATCAACGAGGCTGATAGAGAATTAGCGGCGTATTGGCCACCGACCGTCGATAACCTCGTTCTCTTTACCTGGCTTGGTGCGCAGCCAGTCCTGGAAATCGCGTGCCTGATCAAGCGACCACTGAACCTGATGCGTGTGGAGGGCAGCGGCATCCGTGGCAATCTCGGGGAAACGCTCGGCGAGCTTAACGAGTAGTCGTTCGGCGGCGAGGGCATCCGCCTTGGATGTGTGGGCGTTCTCTAGAACCACACCGTGTTCGGCGGTGAGGGTTTCGAGCTTGCGGTTGCCGCGTTTGCGGGGAATAACGTGCTTATGAATCACGTACGGGTCAAGAATGTGCCCGGCGGGCAGCTCGCCGTGGGCGATGTTATAGCGGAGCATCTCATGATGAAGCACCGAAAAATCGTAGGCGGCGTTAAACGCGATGACGGGTATGCCGTCTAGGAAGAGCGAACCGATCGCACCCGCGACCTCCCAGATCACCTGCTGGGCAGGTTGCCCGTGGGAGCGCGCATATTCGGTTGTGATACCGTGCACGGATGCGGCACCTTCGGGAATCTCAATGCCGGGGTTAGCCAGCCACTCGCCAGCTCGCTGCACGCTCCCATCTGGGTTCAGCAGAAGCAGCGAAGCGGTCACGATGCGGGCGGTCGTTACATCGACACCGGTGGTCTCTAAATCGAAGGTTGCGCGAGGGGCATCTATCCAGCTCATAGCTCAAGCCTAGCGGAGTTCGCGTGTAAATGCCCGATGCTTCGTGACGTTCTCAGGCAGAGGACACATCTGCGTAGCGCCGAGAAACCCCGATAAACTTAAAGCCATGACGGCTACACTCATCCTGGGGGCGCCCGGTACGGGCAAGACTGAGCGCGTGATTACGGCGGCGGTAGATTTTCTGAACGCCGGGGGCGATCCCGCGCGGCTTTTGGTGCTGACCCCTACCCGCGCGGGTGCTACTCGTGTGCGCGATGAGCTGGCACGGCGTATTGACCGCAGCATGTCTACCGCGCCCACTCGCGCGTGGGCTGCGTATGCCTTCGACCTGTTGCGTCGCGCGCATGTGTCGGGACTTCTGCCCGGGGTGGAGTTCGCCCCGAAGCTGCTTTCCGGGCCCGAGCAGGATGTAATGATCGGCGAAATCCTGGCGGGGCACCGCGAAGGCAAAGGCGCGGCGGTGCGCTGGCCCGCCGATTTGCATGAGGCTTTGGGTACGCGCGGTTTCCGCCAGGAGATTCGTGACTTTTTTGACCGTATTGCCGAATATGCGCTGACCGCCGAAGAGCTTGAAAACCTGGCGCAAACTCTGGACCGCCCGGCCTGGCATTCGGTGGCGCAGCTCTATACCGAGTACCAGCAGATTCGCCGTCTGCGTGCCCCAAACGCTTACGATCCCGCCGCGTTAATCCATGAAGCATGCGCCTTCCTGCTGGCAAACCCCGAATATTTGCGGGAAGAACGCGCGCGCTTCGACCTGATCCTGATTGACGATGCGCAGGAACTTAGCCCCTCCGTGTACCGGCTGATGCGCATCCTAGTAGGGCGCGAGCCGGGGCAGGTTCTTGCCACATACACGGGCGATCAGCGCGAGGCGCTGGAGGCCGCGTTTGCCCCGTTCGCACGGGTGCTAATTACCTGCTGCACCGAAACCGTGGTGCAGGGGTTCCGCGGTGCGCGCCCCGACCTAGCGGCGACTTTACCCCAGATTTTCCCGGAATTGCAGCGAGAAGAACTGAAGACTTCGTACTGCATGAATGCGCCCATCACCCTGGCCTGGAGAAATATCGCGCGTCGGCTCCCCGTTATTGCGAATGCACCTACGCCGCGTGAACCGCAGACCGCACCGAGTAAATATGAGGAATCTGCGCTCCTGCGCCTCAGCGATGATGGTGACCTGCTTGACCCGCGGCACTCTGATGAACTTCCCGAGGGGGTTTTCGGGTACCTTCTGGGTTCACCTCAGGATGAGGCGAACCAGGTAGCACAACTCCTTCTTGAGGACTATCTGTACCGGGGAGCGGCGTATGCGCGTTCGGCGATTATCGTGCGAAGCGGCACCGAAGTTTCGCGGTTCCGGCGTGTCTTGGCGGCATCCGGCATCCCCACCGTGACGGGTGCAGCACTGGTTCCGGTGCGTGATGAACCCGCTGTACGTCCTTTCCTGGATGCGCTTTCTCTGCTGGTTTATGCCCGTCAGCAAAGCGCCGACTACCTGAAACTGCCGGATCATAACGATTTCGACGGGAGCCTCACGGAGAATATAACCCCCGAAGCTGTCACGGAGGAGGGCACACGTTCTGCCGATGACGAGGCCGAAAAACTTGCGCGGCAAAGCCTAGCCGATGTTCTCGCCGAAGAAAATCGCACAAACCCCGGCAGCGGCGCTCACAACGCGATTACCTTGCTGACTTCGCGGCTTGGGGGCGCATCCAGCATGGAAGTGCGCCGTCTACGTCAGCAGCTTCGCGCCGCAGAACTGCGAGCGGGCGGGCACCGTTGTAGCGACGATCTTCTGCTGGGCGCCCTCTTGAACCCGCAGGCACTTCCGGCGCAAGGTATCGGTGCGGCGGTACGCCGCGTGGCACGTGTACTTGCCGCCGGGCATAAGGCTCTCACCGAACGCGGTGCCAACGCCGAAACCGTACTTTGGGCGCTGTGGCAGGCAAGCGGACTCGAAAAAATTTGGGTGACCGAAAGCGCGCAGACCGGGCCGGAAGCCGAGCGGGCGCATCGAAATCTTGACGCCATGATAGGGCTTTTTGAGGCGGCTACTCGTTTCGTCGACCAGATGCCCGGTTCCTCCGCTGAGCTGTTCCTCGACTATATCGATGCCCAAGACCTTCCCATGGATACTCTCGCGGCGCGCGGCAAACGCTACGATGCGGTTGAAATCCTCACCCCGGCACTCGCGGCGGGCAGGCACTGGCAGACCGTCTACGTCTGTGGGCTACAGGATGGAACCTGGCCGAATACGACGGTGCGCGGCTCGCTCCTCAAAGCTGGTGAGCTGACCGACATCTGCGATATGGGTGTTGCCGCAGCTCAGCAGGTGCGCATGAGCGACCGTGTGCGGGCGGTGCGGCACGACGAATTACGCATGTTCTCCACGGCAATATCGCGGGCGAACGAAAGGCTCGTTGTTACCGCCGTGAGCTCAACGGAAGACGCACCCAGCGAATTTTTCGATATTCTCGTGCCGGATGCGCGCACCGCCGACATCACCCACGTGCGCCGCCCCATGACCTTGCGCGCCCTCGTCGCGGAACTGAGGCGGTATGCGCAGGCTCAAGACACAGACCCCACCTTAGCAAATGCTGCGGCAGCACAGCTCAACAGGCTAGCGCAGGCCGGGGCACCGGGGGCAGCCCCGGAACAGTGGTGGGGACTTTTGCCTCTCTCGACCGAGCAGAATGCGTTTACACCGCATCCACGCCGCGACAGCTTGTCGACTGACTCTGGTGACCCCGAAAAACTCACAGTTCCGGTATCGCCCTCGCGTATCGAGACGATTCATAAATCGCCCCTGGACTGGTTCGTATCGGCGGCTCGTGCCGAGGCGCAGACCGACACCTCGCGCTCGCTGGGAACGCTCATTCACGCGATCGCAGAAGAGTACCCGGACGCCGACTATATGACCCTGCGCGGTCAGCTTGAAGAGCGCCTGAGTACGCTTGCGCTGCCTGATACTTGGGAGGGGCAGCAGATACGTGAACGTGCCGAGAAAATGGTGGATAAACTCGCGGTGTATATCAATGAGATTATGCCGGGTGATCACCGCGAACTTGTGGGCGTGGAGGGATCCTTCCGGGTTTTGGTTCCCGGCGATGCCGTGAACGCCCAGATTTCTGGGCGAGTCGATAGGCTGGAGAAAACCGAGGACGGCCGATACGTCATCGTCGATTTGAAGACGGGTAAGACCAAACCCAATAAAAACCAGATCGCCGAGCACGCCCAGCTTGCTGCCTATCAGGTAGCGGTAGAGGCGGGCGCCGGGGATGCCATGAGCCGTGATTTCGGCGTTGAGCATGACGGTCTTGATATGCCTGCCGGGCTTGAGCGTCGCGAGGCGGCGCCCCAGCGTTTCGAGGTTCTCACGCGCAAATCCGGGGGAGCCGCGCTCGTGCAGCTGGGCGACGGCACCGCAGCAACCTCCCGAAACCGCCCGCAAGAGCAAGATGCGCTCGACCCCGAAACCGGTATCTGGGCGGTTCAGCTGGTCCAGCGTGCGGCGGAGCTAATCGCCGGTGCCGTCATGCAGGCACGGCACCGGCCCGGAGAAACCTGCCGACTGCCGGAAATTTGCCCTCTATGCCCGCAGGGACGCCAGATCACTCAGGATTAGCCCGGAAACGGGGCTTTTGCTTGCCGGACACCGAGCGACAACCCCGGCAGAAACGACAGGCTCCCACAGGACACTAGTTAGTGGTGCCTAGAGGGTTGACGTGCGGCCTCTATTCTGAACTGCGTCGGTGGTAAACTGCATCCTGTGGCTGTATCACATCTGATACAGCTGACACTATCACCCCGTCAGGAATGGATACGTACCGTATGACTACCTCTGAACCGGATCAGCCGCACAAGCATGACGGCGACCGTGGCGCATCCGGAGTATCCGGGGGAACAGCACACCAACCTGCTCGACTTAGCGCCCGCGAGATCGCGCATGCGCTGGGGCTGAACCCACCCACCGATGAACAGGTTCGCATTATTGAGTCGCCGCTTGAACCGCGGTTGGTGATCGCTGGCGCGGGCTCGGGAAAGACCGCGACGATGGTCGATCGTGTGGTGTGGCTTGTGGCCAATAAAATCGTGCGCGCCGATGAAGTTCTGGGCGTTACCTTTACCCGCAAGGCCGCAGGAGAGCTGCGCGATCGCATGCGCACCCGCCTAAATATTCTGCGCGAGCGTAACCTGATTGAGCTGAGCGAAGAAGAACTTCTTGCTGGCTCTTCCGAGCCCACCGTCTCTACCTACCACTCATACGCGAATAATCTCGTCAAAGAATACGGTCTGCGCCTGGGCGTTGAGCAGGATGCGCAAATGCTTGGCGATGCTCAAGCCTGGCAGCTCGCCGCGCAGATCGTGCAGTACTGGGACGGTGACTTGCCCGCCGCCGGCTCAGCCTCGGGAGTCGCCTCAAAAAGTACGATTGTGCAGAGCCTTTTGCAGCTGTCGGGGGAGTGTGCCGAACATCTGGTAAGTCCGCAGCAGGTTATCGAATTTTGCTCCGCACACCTGGCGGCGTACGAATCACTCAGCTCGCCCGGTCCCAGCGCTAACGCAAAAAAGGTCATAGAGAGGCTGAAAGCCAAAATTATTTTGGCGAAGCTTGTGCAGCGGTATGCGCGAGTGAAAGCACGTATGCAGGTGCTCGATTACGGCGACTTGATCGCGTTGGCGGCGCGGATCGCCCGTGAGGTGCCAGCCGCCGCACAGCTGGAGCGGGAACGCTATAAGGTTGTGCTTCTTGACGAGTTTCAGGATACATCGCACGCCCAGCTGCGACTCTTTGCCGATTTATACGGAGCTCGCGACGGGCATGATGGGCGTCCCGGTCAGCCTGAGCATCCGGTCATGGCGGTGGGGGACCCGAAACAGTCTATTTATGGGTTCCGCGGTGCCTCCGACGGTCAGCTGTTTAGTTTTTATCAATACTTCCCAACACGCGATGAAACGCCTCTTTATTTGACAGTCGCGTGGCGTAATGATGTCGCTATCTTGGATGCCGCAAACCTGATCGCCGCTAAACTCAAGAATATTCCCGAATGGGTGCGTGCCCCTGCTCCGCCTCACGTGCCCGATCTGCGGCCTCGCTCGGTGATCCTCAACCCCGATGAGGCCGGTTACCGCGCTATGCTCGGCTCAGTGCAGTTGGCACGCTACGGGTCTGAGACCGAGGAAGCGCAGGGTATTGCCGAACGCATCGCCGCCGAACGCGCCCGCTACGCCGATACTCCGGAACAGATGCCCACGATGGCGGTGCTCACCCGCACCCGCGCGCAGATGGAACCCATTCGCCAGGCTTGCGAGAGCCTGGGTGTTCCCGTACAGGTGGTTGGTCTGGGTGGGCTTCTGGAACGCCCCGAAATTATTGATATGGTCTCGATGCTGCGGGTCTTAGCAGACCCGAACCGTTCAGATGCCTTGATGCGTCTGCTCGCTGGCGCACGTTGGCGGTTGGGCACAGCGGATCTGCTTGCGCTGGGGGATTGGTCGAATTACCTGACGACCACGCGCGAGAAAAATATGGGACGAACCTTTGGCGAGCAGCCCTCTGAGGAGACGAGCGGAGATATACCTTCGAGCCCTCAAACTGATACCGATGCCAATCTGCGTGCCGCCCACGAAGAATTTAAGCGAGTCCGTAAAAACGCTGTAGAAGACCTCGCCGAATACGGTTCGCTTATTGAAGCGATCGAGCATCTTCCCGCAGCAGATGAGTCCGGTAACCCCATCTACCCTGCGGATTACCCCGAATCCCGGCGCCGTCTGAGCGTTGAAGGTTTGCGCCGTCTGCACGCTTTCACCGCCGAGGTTGAGTATCTGCGCCAGTTCACCACCGAGGATATCGGCACCCTGCTCTATGAGATTGAGCGGGTGATGCTCCTGGATATCGAGCTTGCCGCCCGCCCCGGCGGGGACGCCTACGGATCGCGCGCACATCTGGATGCCTTTCATGAGGTCGCCGCAAGTTACGCTGCGAGCTCGCCGCGCATCAATGCGATGCTCTATGCTGGCGCAGACGGAACCGAGGTCGATGAGGACGCCCCCACCGCCCGGCGGTTTGTGCTCTCTGCCAACGGTATTAGCTATCTGCTGGGTTTCCTCTCCTGGCTGGAACAGGCCCAAAACCACGAGCGGGGGCTAACCCCCGCCGAAGAGGAACCCCGGCGAGATGCGGTGCAAATCCTTACGATGCACGCGTCGAAAGGTCTGGAATGGGATCACGTATATCTGCCGCGTATGTGCGATAAATATCCCACACGTCCACACACCTGGCACCGCCTGGAACCTGGAAGCTTGCCCTGGCCTCTACGAGGTGACCGCGACTATCTGCCGTCCGCTTTGGAACGGGCTGAAGAGGTGAGCGCCCTAGAGAACTATAAAGAGCTCAATGCGCGTCTTGAAGACGGCGAAGATATGGCGAATGACTATGTGGGCTTTGAGGGACGAAGGCTGGTTTATGTGGCCATGACCCGCGCCCGCTCGCTGCTGCACATCAGTAATTGCCGATGGGTGGGTCCGAATGTAAACCCCTATCAGCCCGAGCCCTATTGGAACGAGCTGGTGCAATTCGCGCAGGGTGATGCTGAGGAACCTTACGAAGGTATTCAGGTGGCACCCTGGCTGTATCCGGGCTATCTGGGCACCGGTTTTTACACCTCTGGGTGGGCGATTGAGCATCGTGACGCCAGCATTGAGGTACTTTTTGGGCGCTGCTTGTGGCTTGAGAATTACAGTATTCCCCAGGGCATACGCCTGGAAAATGGTACGTCTGTACCGGTTATTCCCGCTCCTGATGACCCCAAAGATACGGCAGCTTCTCAGCGCTATACAAGCGCGGTCTATGAACAGATTGCGCATGCGCTTGTGCACGATGGCGGAAACCCGATCACAAATGCCGAAGTACTGAATCTGCCTGAGGTGCACCGGGTGAAGCAGGCGCTGATGGGCGGCGTGCAGGAGCCCGACCTGCCCGAAACGCAGGAGCCCAAAGGGGCATACGACGAAAATCTGGAACAGCTCAAAAAGCGTTACGGGCTGGATGTGATCGAGAATTTCCGCTACGCCCGCGAACCTTTAGCGCAGCTTGCTCAGGGAAAACAAGGCCCTGAGCAGCCAGGGGTCCGGCCGCAGATTGTGCACCGTTTCTTGGAACCGGCGGCGTGGGTGAAAGATAACCCGCAGCAGGGCTCCGTGCTGACCGCCGACTGGCCCTTTGACCCCTTTGACGGCGCTCAGGTGATCCGCTGGGCATCCGAGAAAGACCTCGCCGAACGCACCGAGAATCGTGACATTATTGCGGTACCCGGTCAGCGGCGTGCACGGGTGGAGCGTGCCGCTCTTAATGTGGAACGCGGGTCGTTAAGCCTTGACGAGCTCGATAAACTTACTAGCCCCACCAAAGCGGAAGCTCAGCAGATTCAAGATTGGGAGCATGAGGTCGACCTGCTTCTTGCCTTGGCACAGCGCGCCGTTACCCCAGCGGTTCCCACGAAACCCGAGCATATGTCGGCATCCACCCTCATTGCTTTGTCGGAGGATAAAGAGACGGTTCTGAGTCGCCTGGTGCGCCCGGTACCGATGCAGCCATCTGCGGCGGCGCGGCAGGGTACACTTTTCCACGCATGGGTTGAGGAGTACTTCGGGGACGAACCTATGCTCGATATACAGGACGAACTTTATAGCGATGATGATCTTGACGGCAGTTTCGACCTTGATAAACTGCGCGCGACATTCCTTGAGAGTGAATGGGCTTCCCGCACCATATGGCGCGCCGAATACCCGGTCGAAACTCACGTAGCGGGCGTGAACATCCGCGGGCGTATTGATGCGGTCTTCCGCCGCACCGAACAGGTCACTAACGCCGACGGCACCCTCCAAGAGCAGGAACACTGGGATCTCGTGGACTGGAAAACTGGGCGTAAACCCTCCGCACACGCGATGCGGCATAAGCGCATCCAGCTGGCGCTATACCGGCTTGCCTTCGCCAAAATACAGGGGATAGACCCTGAACGTGTACACGCGGCGTTCTACTATGTTGGCTCCGACCAGACCGTGTGGGACACCGATATTGCCGGCGGTCTGCAGAACGAACAGCAGCTTGAACGCATTATCTCCCGCGCCGGATGGGGCGAAGAACTTCCGGGGCAGCCGCGGTAGCCTGGTCCATGCATCATAGTAGAGGTAGATAGCGCAACCGGAATATATTCTTAGTCGCAACAGAATAAAGGCTGAGACGCTACCCAACAGGGTGGCGTCTCAGCCTTTAAATCTATCGTTTTCTACTCTAGTCTTCGTCGTCAATAACCTGCGGAATTTCTTCTTCCTCTTCTTGCCCGAGTAACCCACCGGTCGCGCGCAGACCATCCTGCACATCCAAAAGCATGGCGACGGCATGCTGCACAATATCGTCATCGCCGATCTCAGCACCGTGCGCCAACCACTGGGCAATCGCAAATTCCGCATAGAAGTGCGCCCGCTGAATCAAATGCTCATCCGGTTCGGGACGCATCTGCCGCTGGTAAGCATCCAATACACTGTCGGTAAAGCCCTGATCGGAACAAGAGAACAGCCACGCAAAATCTTGGGCAGGATCTCCCACCTGAACATCAGACCAACCGGTCACCTCAACAATTTTCGCGCCATCAAGCACCAAATTATCGGAGTTCATATCACCATGAATCACGTGAGCCTGGAACTGCCACGTGGGGCCGGGGGAGAGCACCGAACGCCAATGTGCTAACAGATCCGCAGGAATCTTGCCGGTTTGCGCCACACGCTCAAGCTCAACACTGCGGCGGCGGCGAATCTCCTCAGAATTATACGAGGGCAGGCCCGCCTCAAACACCAGATCGTGCGGCATCGTGTGCAGAGTCGCCAAAATTTTACCGAGAGAAACAGCCAGGTTATCTTGACCATCTGCCGTATGCCCGTTCTGCGCCGCAAGATCATCAACCTCGTAAGAGGTACCGGGAATATGCGTGTAAATGAAAACACTGCCGTCCTGATAGGGCACGGTACCCACCACAGTCGGCACTTGGAAAGGCAGTCGGGCACGCAGACCGGGGGTAAAAGACTGAAGAATAAGGTGCTCCGCCTCAAGCCGCATGCTGGCATCGGGGCGACGAGGAGCACGTACACGCCAGCGACGATTGGTCGAATCCACAATAATAGCTGAGTCAAAATCGGCGGTGTCGTCAAGAACGGCGGATGCGCCCACAGGGTAAATTCCCGGCACACCCGCTGACACAATGGCGGCAAGCTGAAGAGGCGTTAAAGTCACCCTCTTAGGGTATCAAATGAGTCTCATGAGGTTCGGCACGTTCGCCCCTCGCACACATTCTCGCGTGTAATCCCTTGAAAACTCGGGTCACGCAGCAATAAACACGGAATAAAGATACTCCTACCTTGGGCTTGATTATACTAACCGCCGCAGACAGACCCCACCTAAGGTAAAGGTACAATGGTAACCAGCGTGTGAACACCCGCAGAGCACCAGGAGAGGGGCGTTATGCCAACACAGGGCGCCGGAGCATCCAAACAGCAAGCTCTCTTCGGCATACCCGCCCAAAAATCGTCCCCGGCTCACACCCGGACTCCACAGGCACCGGCACGATCGGTCCCCTCACCAGCCGCTCCGCAACAAAATCACGCTGCGCCCCAGCTTTCCCCCGAAGACATCCTCGCGGGTCTCGACGAAGACCAACGCCGGGTCGCCTCCGAACTCAACGGCGCGATGCGCGTACTTGCAGGCGCCGGAACCGGCAAAACCCGCGCTATCACCCACCGCATCGCCTACGGAATCGCCTGCGGAAAATACGTTCCCCAACGCGTTATGGCTCTCACCTTCACCACCCGCGCGGCAGAAGAAATGCGCCTTCGGCTGCGTTCCCTCGGTGCTGTAGGAGTCCAAACCCGAACCTTTCACTCCGCAGCGCTGCGTCAACTCAGGTATTTTTGGCCCAGCGCTATCGGCGGTTCATTCCCCGATATCGTCAAACATAAAGCCGGTTTAATCACCGAAGCCGCCCAGCGCCTGCGCATGAGCGTCGACCGGGCACTTGTACGCGACATTGCGGCAGAAATCGAGTGGGCAAAAGTCAGCCTGTTCACCCCCGACACCCTCACGCCGCACCTGCACCAGCGCAACCTGCCCTCCGGAATAACCCCGCAGAACATGGTGCGGCTCTTCCGCGCCTACGAAGATCTCAAAGACGAAAGGAACCTCATCGACTTTGAGGACGTTCTGCTTCTGACCGTCGGCATTATCGAAGATGACGATGCGCTCGCTGCCACCATCCGCGAACAATACCGTCATTTCGTGGTAGACGAATATCAGGATGTCTCGCCCCTCCAACAGCGCCTTCTCGACGCCTGGCTGGGGGAGCGCGACGATTTATGCGTCGTGGGCGATGCCTCGCAGACCATATACTCGTTTACCGGCGCCACCAGTCGGCACCTCCTGGAATTTCCGCGACGGTACCGGGGTGCACACACGGTACGGCTCACCCGAGACTACCGCTCGCACAGCCAAGTGGTCGAACTGGCAAACCGACTCCTAGCGGCACGGTGTCCACGCCCAGACTCCACCGAATTTTCCTGGGCACCCCCGCTCAAACTCGTTTCCCAGCGCGGACCGGGAGTTGAAAGCCAATGGTTCGGGTATACGGATGACGAACGTGAAGCCGAAGGCATTGCCGAACAAATCCAAGATCTCCTCGAAAAAGATGGCGTTCCGGCATCAGAAATCGCGGTGCTTTTCCGCACTAACGGGCAGTCCGGGCTTCTGGAGGCGGCGCTCGCCGATCGCGGTATTCCGTATCAGTTACGCGGAGCTGAGCAATTCTTCGATCGTCCCGAGATCAAGCAAGCGATGCTTGCCCTGCGCGCGTCGGCAAAATCAACGGATGGTTCCGAGAACGTACCCCGTTACGTGCGCGAAGTGCTGGAACCTTTGGGATACACCGAAAAAGCGCCCCAGTCCGCTGGCGCTGTACGCCAAAAATGGGAGTCTCTTGCCGCGATCGTCTCGATGGTTGATCATCTGGAAGATACCCGCATCGAAGACATCGCTCAAGCGGAGGCCGCAGGGGCTCCGGTTCCGCATCGGCTTACCGTACACGATGTCGTTGCAACGCTTGCGCACCGTCTTGCCACCCAGGACGCTCCCGTCATGGAAGGCGTCACGTTAGCCTCTTTGCACTCTGCGAAGGGCTTGGAATGGGATGCGGTCTTCCTCTGCGGTTTAAACGAGGGACTTATGCCCATTACCTTCGCTCAAACTTCCGACGAGATTGATGAAGAACGCCGCCTGCTTTATGTGGGGATTACACGTGCCCGCAAATACCTGTGGTTCACATGGTCGGATTCACGGACCGCCGGTGGGCGGGGAAAACGCCGCCGTTCCCGCTTCCTGGATGATATTGACCCGTCCCGTCAATCCGCCCGACACAGCTAAATAATACCTGCGCACTCGCGGAGAATTACGATCATAAGACACCGTACCTAACGCTCAGATAGGGCAACATATGATGGCACGACAGAAAGTCCGACAGCACCACGAAGTTATTCCGGCGACCGCATCCACCCCGGAAATCCTGGTGGTGCGTTCGTCTCGCCGCCGCAGAACCGTCAGTGCCCAGCCGCAGGAAGATGGAAGTATTCGCCTGTTGGTACCCGGGGCGAGTACGGATGTGCAAATTCGCGAATATCTGGAAAGCCTGATTCCCCGTGTGCAACGGAAACAGCGGGAGACTTCTCGGCGGCGCCGCATTTTTGCCTCTGATGATTACTTAACGGAGCGTGCTCGTGCTCTGGCTGCAAGGCATCTGTCCGAGCTCGTGCCCGAGAAATTTCCCAATTCTATCCGTTGGGTCTCGAATCAGCGTAAACGGTGGGGATCCGCCACACCGACTCAGGGTACCATCCGTATTTCCGATGATCTTCAGGGAGCCCCCGAATACGTGGTGGACTCCGTGATCTACCACGAACTTTGTCACTTCGTGGAACTTCACCATAACGCCCGTTTTCGCACTCTAGAAGCCCGGTTCCCTGACTTTGATAAGGCACGGGCATTCCTGGCGGGTATGGAATTTATACGCGCGCAAGCCACCAACTAAGAACCGCGATGATCCACGACAAATGTGGGTCCCGAAGGCAGAAAACCTTCGGAACCCACAGAGCATTTCATCGGCTGGTATCACGCATGAGATGCGGTGCGCATCCCTCAATCGCCCACAGCGTCTAACGCGCGATTACGAAATGTGATGCAATTATTTTTTAGGTTCGTCACCGGGGGAAGATTCACCGCCGTCGGACTCGCCTTCATCAAAACCACCGTCCAGAAGTTTCTGCAGCTCGGTGTCAAAGTCAATATCCTCAACCTTGAACTCATCCTGGCGTGCTTCATAGGCATCGGGGTCTTCAAGCTCAGCGGCGGTCGGCAGAGTCTCCGGCGCTGCCCACAGTTCATCGCGGGCCTCATATCCGTGCTTCTCTTCATAGGTGCGCCAGAAATTCTGCGCCTCACGCACTAGACGAGGGCGAATCTCCAAGCCGACCAGAGTCTCGAACACGCGCTCGGTCGGGCCGCCTTCGATACGACGCCGCACTAGAGTTTCCGCCAGCTGCGGGGCTGTGGGCAGGTTTTGGGTTGCCTGCTCAGCTACCAGCGATACCCAGCCCTCTACTAGGGCAAGAAGAGCTTCCAGACGCTCAACTGCAAGTTCTTGGTCTTCGGTGCGCTGCGGGTTGAACAAGCCGCCGTCAAATGCATCCTGTACGGCCTCGGGGTTGCTCAAATCTACCTGGGATGCGGCATCCTGAATACGATTCATATCCACACGGATACCGCGAGCATAACGGCTTACCAGCTCCAAAATATCTTCACGCAGCCACGGGTTTGTGCGGTGCAGACGAATCAGCGCTGCCTCACGCACCGCCAGATACAGCAGAATTTCCTGCGCGGGTACCTCAATATCTTCAGCAAGCTGAGTGTAACCGGCGGGCAAGAGCGCACTGCGCCCTGGCGCGAGGGGGAATCCAATATCGGTAGAAGAATATACCTCACCGGCAAGCTCGGTCAGCGCCTGCGCCATCTGAGCCCCAAAAATCATGGAACCAATATTGTTCAAGAATCCGGTGCCGCCCAAAAGCTGGGCCAGCTCTTCGGGAACATCTTCGGTGGAGGGGAGCACCATCGCCTGAGTTACCTCAGCCGCTACGGGCTGTACCATATCACGCCAAGATTCGAAGGAAGAATCGAGCCATTCAGCCTTGGACCAGGCCTCAACAGGAATATTGTGACGCTCAAAAATGGTGACGCTGTCCAACCACAGATCGGCGAGGTTAGAGGCATCGCGCGTGGCCGCCCTCAAGGACTCGGTGATGGCAGGATCCTCCCCGGTGGTCGCCAAAAGTTGACGAGCCTGGTCTTTCACACCCTGCCAGTTAATCCCGTTTTCACTAGCCCCAGCAGTAAACATTGATTGCACCTGCGCAAAAATACCTTGGAGCATAGAGGGGTCAAAAGACATACCCATAGCGTTCATATCTTCAGGGTTTATATTTCCGTTCAGAAAAGCAAACGGGTTATCCGTTGTGCCGTTGCCGTTCTGCTCGGCGTTAGGATCAAAACCCTGTTCCTGCATCTTTTTCAGGAACTCCTCAAGGGGATCGCGGTCATTTGAATTATCGTTGGTGGGGTTCTCAGCCATGTCACATACCTTTCAGTATTGAGGGCGGGCACAGTCTGCCCCTACCCGTCTAGTAAAGGGTACCTGGTAAACCTGTGAGTTTGCCGTGATTTCGCGGTATTCGCTCTAGGCACAGCCCATATTATGACCTCGGCGTCGTACAATGCTGACGCCGCAGTGTACCCCGACCCATCATGTGGTGTTCCCAACAAAAATATCGGGTACTCTAAGAAGCATGGCTAAGCGTGCATTTTTCTTGAGAAAATCCCATCAGCAGAGCGATGAATCTCTTCCATTATCAGAACGACGTTCCCTGAATCTGCGCTTTCTAACTGCTTCTGCAACCTGTTTGCTGATGCTCGGTGCTTTTGTGCTGCCCAGCTCATATAGCAAAGAAGGGCCCGGACCTCTCTTCGATATTCTCGGGCAGTACCAGGATCAAGATATTATCCAGATCAACGGCACGCAGACCTATCCCACCACTGGGAAATTGAATATGACCACAGTATCTGTCTCCGGCGGACCCTACACCGTTCTCCCCGGGGCGGATGCGTTCTACAGCTGGCTGGCTACGGACGGCAACCGTTACCTTGTGGTTCCCTCCGAAATTACCTATCCGCATGTTACCCATCAGCAAGCTAACCAGGTCAGCAGCGCACAAATGGCGGATTCTCAAACCCAGGCAAAAGTTGCTGCGGCGCGTTATCTTAAAATGCCGGTGACCGAGAAGATCAGCGTTCTCCAAACCGCCTCCGGATCCCCCGCTGAGGGGCAGGTGCAGGGTGGGGACCGCATCCTCAAAGTGGGGGATAAGCAGATCAATACCCTCAAAGATGTTACCGAAACCGTGCAGGCCTCAGAAGGACGACCCGTCACCTTCGAAATCAGCCGGAACGGCGAGAACCAGAATATTACTCTCACACCGCGGCGTGACGATAAATCGGGGCGCTGGCTTGTCGGAATTGTGCTCAAACAGGACTTTGATCTTCCCTTTGACGTAACCTACAACCTTGACGGTGTTGGCGGCCCCAGCGCGGGCCTCATGCTTACCCTCGGTACCATCGATAAGCTCACCGAGCAAAGCCTGCTTGCCCCCGAAGGCGCAGGAAACGAAGATTCAGCCCGAAGCTATGTCGCCGGAACTGGCACCATAGATGCCAGTGGTAAAGTCGGTGCCATCGGCGGCATTAAATATAAGATTATCGCCTCCGGACACCACGGTGCCCACTACTTTTTGGCACCGCGCGAAAACTGTGGCGATCTTCAAGAAATCCGCAGAACCGACCCCGATGTTTTCAAATACTATCGTGGGGAAACACCGGCAGGTGATATGCAGGTAATCCCGGTCGATAACGTTGATGAGGCCGTGGATGCCCTCACCAAGATCAAGAACGGAGCCGCCCCCGAGCAGTTCCCCACCTGCGGGTAAAAGGTTTTCGGCAATCTAGACGTGCACGTCGGGTGATGGGCAAACATACGGTATTTCTCCGCGTGTTTGCCCACGCTCCTGTCTGTGTCAGAGTGCCACATTTGAGATAATGTTTATTAACTATGTTCCAGCCACCAACGAAGTGAGGAATCCGTGACGGCATCTGATAACGAACATCAACCTCCTCAGCCTCCCCGTCGCGCGGGAGCAGACCAGAAAAAGAAAAAGCGGCGCTATCCGGGTCCTTTGGGTATTACCATCGCGGTGGTCATAGTCTTGATTATGGCGTTTGTGTATGCCACACAGGTGTATACGGATTGGCTATGGTTCAATCAGCTTGGTTTTGGCAGCGTCTTCACCACCGAAATCTTGCTTCAGAGCTCTATCTTTGTGGTAACCGCGCTCGTCGTAGCGGTACCGTTCTGGGCTTCGATGTCTTATGCCATCAAACATGCTGACCACGATGATTCTCAGGCGAAGAAAGACGCCAAAAACGCGGATAAATCTGAGGAACAGGCTCGTCACGAGACCTCTAAAGCTGGTCCGCATGAGCGCCATACGACTGAGCATGAGCATACGGAAGCCGAAGACCTTCTGCGTGACATGTTTGGCGGGCGTGATTTCACCGATAGTATGGCGCGGTACCGCCGGGGTATGGAGCGCATCCGCAAGATTCTCTTGGTGATTCTTCCAATTGCTTTAGGCTTCTTCATTGGGAGTGCCGGAATTAGCCAGTGGCAAACCGTGGCGCTTTTCTTGAACCGCCAGGACTTCGGCGTTCAAGACCCCGAATTTGGGTTGGATGTTGGATTCTTCGTTTTCACTCTTCCGTTCCTCAATCTGGTGGTTAATCTTTTGACCGCTGTTATCGTGCTCTGCGCTATTGGCGGTGCTATTATGCACTACTTCTACGGTGGTATTAAGGTTCGCCCGGGCGGTGTAGGAACTTCCGCCGCGTTCCGCCGTCATGCTGCGGTTTTGGCATGCGCCTTCCTTCTGGTGCGCGGTGCTGCATTCTGGCTGGAGCGGTACACCGCAGTTCAGCAGCAGTCGGGGCGCTGGGCCGGTGCTATGTACACCGATACGAACGCTATTATTCCTGTACGCTCTATTTTGGCGATTTCCGCAGTTCTGGTGGCTGTGTTGTTCTTGGCTACGGCTTCCGCGCATCGTTGGCGTTTGCCTCTAGTGGGAACTGCGATGCTGGTGGTTGTAGCTCTCGTCGCTGGCGGGCTGTACCCCTGGATCGTACAGCGTTTCCAGGTTGTGCCGAATGAACAGGCTGCACAGTCGCAGTTTATCCAACGCAATATTGACGCCACACGGTATGCTTATGGCCTTGATAAAGTAGAGACTACTCCTTATGACGCCACGATCGATACTCGTCAAGGCGCTTTGGGGAACTCTAGTGAGACTATTGCGAACATCCGTCTTTTGGACCCGAACGTGGTAAGCTCAGCATTCGCGCAGATGCAGCAGTTCCGTCCATACTATCGGTTCGACTCGAATCTCTCGGTGGACCGCTATTCCGTAGACAATAAGACTCAGGACACAGTGATTGCCGCCCGTGAGCTGAATCCTTCCCAGACTTCGGATGATTCCTGGTATAACCGCCACGTGGTGTACACCCACGGGTACGGCGTGATTGCGGCTTACGGTAACCAGGTTGATGGTGCGGGTAACCCCAAATTCATGCAGTCCGGTATTAAGGCGAACGGTGTTATTTCTGAAAACTATGAGCCTCGTATTTACTTCGGTATGAGCTCTCCGCAGTATTCCATTGTGGGTGGCAGCGGCGATCAGCTGGAACTCGACCGTCCGCAGTCCGCCGATGAAACGAATTCTTCGGATGCAAAATACACGTTCAACGGCAACGGTGGTCCCCGGTTGGATTCCACGCTGAACCGTCTCTCTTATGCGATTAAGTTCCAGTCATCCGATATTTTGCTTTCGGATGCGGTTCGTGATGGTTCGCAGATCCTGTACGAACGTAACCCGGTAGATCGCGTCCAGAAGGCTGCGCCGTACTTGAAGGTGGATTCCAAGGCATACCCCGCTATTATCAATAACCGGGTGCAGTGGATTGTGGATGCTTATACGACCACAAACCAGTTCCCGTATGCGCAGGGTGTAAGCCAGGAGAATAATCAGAATCCGCGCACGAACTCGATGAACTACATTCGCAACTCGGTGAAAGCCACCGTGGATGCCTATGATGGTTCGGTCACCCTTTATGCATGGGATGAAAATGATCCTATTTTGAAGGCATGGCAGGGCGTATTCCCCGGAACCGTGAAGAGCTATAAAGAGATGAGCGCCGAGCTTCTTAACCATGTGCGCTACCCCTCGGATATGTTTACTATTCAGCGCTCGATGCTGAATAAGTATCATGTGACGAACTCGAACAGCCTCTACGCGGGCGATGACGTATGGTCGATTCCAAACGATCCTACGAATGATAGCGGTCGCCAGATTCCACCTTATTACCTCTCGCTTCAGATGCCTGGGGATAGGAAGGCTCATTTCTCGCTGACGTCAACCTTTATTCCGCAGCAGAGTGATTCAAACTCGCGTAACGTGATGTACGGATTCCTCGCTGCAAATGGTGACGCCGGTACCGGCAAGGACGGCGAACGCAGCGCGGATTACGGTAAGCTGCGATTGCTCGAACTGCCGCGTTCATCGGTGGTTCCGGGACCTGGCCAGGCACAGAATATCTTCAACTCTGATGCTGAGGTCTCAAACCAGCTGAACCTCCTGCGGCGCGGGTCCTCCGAGGTCATTAACGGCAATATGCTTACTCTGCCGGTGGCGGGCGGCATCCTGTATGTTCAGCCGGTCTACGTGCAGTCTAGCGGCGACGCACGGTATCCGCGTTTGCAGCGCGTGTTGGTTAGCTTCGGTGACAAAGTTGGGTTTGCTCCCACGCTGGAAGAAGCACTCAACCAGGTCTTCAACGGTTCTTCCGGTGCCAAGATAGATGCTCAGTCGGGACCGTCAGGAGCCGGCACTGAAGGCAATGGGGAGAAGACGTCTGGATCATCGTCCAGCTCTTCTGGAGCCTCTGGCTCAGACCAGTCCGCTAGCCTGAAACAGCATCTGGCGGATGCATCCAAGGCTATGCAGGATTCGGATGCCGCTCTCAAGAAGGGCGATTGGGCAGCGTACGGCGAGGCTCAGAAGCGTCTGAATGATTCTCTACAGAAGGCTATTGAAGCCGAAAATAAACAGCAGCAGGATCAGAAACAGGGCGGCGATCAACAGGGAAATGAGCAACAGCCGAGTGGTTCATCCTCAGCATCGCAGAGTCCTTCTGGGGAATCTACCTCTAAATAAGATGTAGTAGTACTTGCGGTCTGACGGTCATAGCGGGGCGTCATCACATCCGGGTGGCGCCCCGCTTCGTCATCTTAAATTATTGATTCGGGCCGTCTATGAGAGCAGTAAGGGGTGTTCAGACATCCAGTTTTGAGTTTTTCTGTGGTGTTTATCTCAGCAGATAGCTTCAAGTTGAGATGTTGCAGAGCGGTATGTATAGTTGTATGAGTCGCCGCGGGGTGGAGCAGTTCGGTAGCTCGCCGGGCTCATAACCCGGAGGTCGCAGGTTCAAATCCTGCCCCCGCAACGGAATACTCCCGAAGTCATAACTATGACTTCGGGAGTTTTTTCACATCATTGATTTAATGTGCTGTGCCTAGCTATAGCTGTAACTACCAGAAGAAACGTGCGAACCAAATGATGATTTCTGAGCTTCCACAACCAAAATGACTCATGGGTGTATTGCGAGAATACTCATGCAGCTCAAAGCTCCGTATAGTTTCCAGCGGACTATAAATTAAAGTGCGTGAGCAACCCCTCCACATGTTCAACCTTACGAGGATCAAAGATCAATGACTGATCGGTATTTAGCGTTTTAACTGAAGCTATATCTTCGGCGCTCAACTCAAAATCGAAGATATCAAAATTTTGCTCCATACGTTCCCGTCGCACACTTTTCGGAATAGCAACTATCCCTTCCTGCATCTGCCATCGCAGAATTACTTGGGCAGGAGACTTACCGTATTTTTCTCCAATTTCTACAAGTATTGGGTTATTGAAAATATCATTAGCACCTTCGGCAAAGGGTGCCCATGCCTGTGGCTGAATACTTTTCCCCTTCATATAGGAGATTTCATCAACACGCTGGTGGAACGGGTTAATCTCAATCTGATTAACGGCCGGTGTGACCTCGCTGAAGTGTGAAATATCGGCTATACGCACCGAATCGAAATTGCTCACACCAATTGCGCGCACGTGACCTGCCTGATAGAGCTCTTCTAGTGCTCGCCATGCGCCGAAATAGTTATTCAAAGGTAGATGGATAAGATACAGGTCGAGATAGTCTACTCCTAGCCTCTGGCGCGACTCATCAAACCCTCGCTTGGCGCCCTCATAAGAGTAATCTGGCACCCACAGTTTAGAGGTTACGAAGATATCCTCACGATCAAGACCACTTGCCTTGATAGCTGCTCCGACTGCCTGCTCGTTTTGGTAGCCAGCAGCCGTATCAATCAGACGGTATCCTACCTCCAATGCCTCGGACACAACGCGCTCGCATTCAGTGGGATCATCAATGTATAAAACGCCGAGCCCAAGCTGAGGCATCTTCACGCCATTATTGAGAGTTACGTACTGCATGTATCCTCCTCAGGTAGTTGAAATATAGATGGCATCACAGCTGGTTAGTCCTTAATGTTACGAACCTCCTGCTAGCAAGTTGCGACAGCTGTGAAGTGCTATCTGTAGTGTCACTCTAAGCCTTCGAGTAGACTCTAAAGCAATACCTCCACAGAATGAGATAGCTTACATTTCCGAAACCGGATACAGCGCTGAGATAAAAGGCATACTTGTCCATATCTAAGTTTGGGATTAGTGTAAAGCCTTTCTACCCTATTTCCATTTCATGTAGTCGCGGGCGTACCTGGTATTCCGTCGCTTTAGAACGCCCTGTAGCAACAGGGGGGAGGCAGCATGAACCCTAGAACTTTTCTTTATACAAGAACAGAACGTAGGCGGATGCCGTTTAAAGGTGAAGCTGATACTTTTCTTTCTTTAATCGCATAAGATAAACATGCCGAGGCTATTTATTAATATATGGTTATATATGTCGAGGGTAAATCGCTAAATATTTTGAATCATCGTAGAGTAATAGATATGACTTCTTCTGAGTCCATTTAGTACGTGCAAATAAGCTGTTCCATCGGAGGAATGGCGCATGGAACGTGTGGTTTTTAGAATTGGTCTTATCTTATTCACCCAGCCACAATTTTTTTGAGGATGTGTTCACCGATGAATACTCGTATCCCTGTTTTGTCTCGTCGTGCCCTTATGAGCACTTTAAGCATTTCTGGGTTTGCTGTGTTGTTATCTGCCTGTGGGGAGGGATCGAAGCCTGCTGGAGTGGCTACTGAGAGTTCTCGTTCTTCTAGTGCGGAAAGTGCTGGTGCTTCCAGTTCTGTGTCTGTTTCTTCAAGTGAGAATCCGTCGCCGTCGTCGAGTGTGTCGCTGCATTATTCGGGGAATTCGAAAGCTCCGGAGGGGGAGTATCGCCCAGCGGATTTTTATGGTCCTGCGCAGAATGTTCCGAAGCCCAAGACGGAGGAGGGGTATACGAATGCTTCGTTAGAAGGGATGCGTAAGACGGTGCAAGCGTGGACGGAGTGGCGTAATTATGGCATGCAAACTGGAGATTATAGCGAGGCCAAAAAATTTATTAGCAAGGATTTTAAAGACGAACGGGATACTTACGATCTCAATACTGGACTGTATAAAGAGGGTGGGTGGATGATCGGCGGAGATTTAAGAAAATATGAGTTTCACGGTGAACCCATCAACCAGGGTAACGGTAAGTATGAGTGGAAGTTCTTTGTCGCTTGGCCGTATTACGTCTATGTTGACTCGGATGGGAAAACATATAAGAAAATTCGCAATGAAGATTATGAGAATAACTGGTTCATGATGACTCTTCATCATGACGGCAACCGATGGCTCATTGATAATGTTCATTCCCTGGCTATAGAAAAGAAGTAATTCCCTTGAACTCTCTAAAAACCAAAATATTTTCTGGGTTTCTCTCGGCAACACTTGTGAGTGCATCCCTGTCCCATGTTCCTGCGGCTTTTTCTATAACTTGTAATAATGACACTCGCTCTTTTCAATGTCTAGATCAGACTGGAGGTGACCTTTGGGACCAGGGAAGCTCCCATGTGCCCAAACATGCTAATAATGACGAGCGTGAAACAAGTTCAAGTCAGGCTGGTAACGTTGAGGACGCTGAGGCTTATAGGAGGTGGTATGGGGAGCATCATCATGGTGAGTTCGGGTTTACCCAGGATAAGAATGGTACTGATAAGTCGTTCGGGTTTGATGTCGCTAACGACGGCTCGTACTGTCTTAGTCGTGATGGGCAGGCTGGTACGTTTGAGAAAGCCCCAAAGACCGGGCGTGCTATCCCGGATATGATCAATGAGCTCTATGGAAACAAATGCACCCTGAACGACCCGGAAGCAGCACAGCAGGCCCAGGGTGAGTATGAGCGGATTATCACCGAGATGCACACCCATTTGCTGGAGTTGATCCCGGCACATCCGCACCTGATCTTGGATAGTGCGCATCCACCACACACGAGTAAGAGTGAGGAAACAAATTTCTACACCACTCTAGAAGGCAGCAGTAATATTTTTGAGGGGGATTTACCGATTGGACGCACCAGGATTCGGGCGGTACCGGTGGCGTACCGGTATGAGTATGGAGACGGGCAGGAGCTGAGAACCCATCAACCCGGTACACCCCGAAGCAGCAGCAGTACCACCACCACTTCCTCCTCTTCGGGGGTGAAGGAGACGTCGACGAGTTATGCGTATCCGCAGGTGGGGAATTTTCATGCCTACGTCACGGTGACGTATGCGGGTCAGTACAGTATTGATGGTGGGTCGTGGCAGTTTTTCGGAACCGAGGTGTCTCGTGTTAGTGAGCCGGTGCTGGTGCGGGTGTGGGAGTCTGAGGTGCATTCGGTGGGCAAGACCTGTACTGAAGACCCGGAAGCGAAGGGGTGCCCACAACACCCTGAGGAGCCTGATGTTGGGAATCCGAATCCGCAGTTGCGTAAGGTGGATGTGTATACGGGTCAGCGGTGGCATTTGGATGATGTGGGGGTGGGGGATAGTGAGGGTCGGTTGCACCCGACCTGGCCCAACATGTAAAACCCAGAAGTTCACGAACAGAATAAATATCTTTCCGTGAGCTTCTGGGCGAACCCTTCAGGGCGTCCCAGAGGTAGATTCTCTATAACCATGTGACCATTGTCGCAATGGTATAAGAATAAAAGCAGGACGCCTTTACTTTAACAATCTATTGAGAATTAGAAAAAGCTACAAACCGCGATATAGTGCGATTCTGCTGTGGCGGTAGGTGCACATTGTCTCTCATGTATATTCTTGCCAAGCGGCAATTTTTAAGAACCTCTTGATCGGCATACCATACCGAAAATTTCACCTATGTTTTTATTTAATATTATTTAACTGGTAATTTAACTCTATTGAACGCTTTACTCCGCTATTGCAAACTTCGTAAGGCTCCTAAATCTGAGGGGACTAATCTCAAATCCCAGCAGAGTATCACTGCTCCGTAGGCGGAATTAGTCCTGCCGGAGTCTATCACTCACAACACAAACATAGCGGCTGAATTCAGCGCACATTATTCAGCACATAGCGACAAGAAAATCGAGAACCGAGGACTATCTATGACCCGCATCAGAAAGATGCGTGCCGGAACCCTGGCCGCACTCACCGTACCCGCTATTGTGGGCGCTACCCTTACTGCACCCGCCCATGCAACCGTCGCATCCGGCACATACCGCAGCTACACCGCCCCGAACGGCCTTAACTCTCAGTACCACGTGTATGCAAACGGGATCGACTGGTCAAAACCCGTGGGCGTAGTCTTCTACATTGACGGCGACTATTGGCGTAACGACCAGTCTAAGATTCACAGCCCCGAGCAGGGTATGCTCCCCGCTATGGGCCGTATCGCAAATGCCCGCAACATGGTTTTTGTACCCGTTGTGTCTCCAGATAAAAATGCATCCGGTAACGGCATTACCTGGTGGGAAAACCTTGACGCCAACGGCGACTATTTCCGCTCCTTTGCGCAGCAATTTATTTCGAGTAACGGAATCGACCCCTCACAGGTGTGGACGATGGGTTATTCCGGAGGCGCCGAGTTTATCACCTATGAACTGAACGCGGATCGTCAGGGCACATGGCGCTCTGGCGGCGGTTCTATCCTCGTTGCGGGCGGCGGTTATGAGCGCATGCAGACCGAGGCACCGCAGAACATTAAGAACCAGCCTATGTACTGGTGGGTCGGCGCCGCCGATACTTCTGGTACAACGAACCCTCCAACGTGGAGCGCCCGAGGTGCTGTTGAACAGGGCTACGCTGCGTACCGCAACAGCGGCTTTACCAATACCCAGATGAAACTGATCCCAGGTTTTAGCCACCAAGATTATGACCTGCCACTCATCATGGCGCAATCCCTAGATGCAGGCGGTCATCGTTTTGGTGCGGGGTACAGCGACCTTCCGACCACGAATCCGTTCTACACAGAGATTAGTTGGAACTCGGATCGCCGTATTATGACCGGTTTTGCTGATCGCACTTTCCGTCCGTATAACTCTGTGAATCGCGCCCAGGTGGCAACGTATCTCTACCGTCTTGCGGGTAGCCCCGCCGTGGACCTTCCCGCGACTTCTCCGTTCCCAGATGTTACGCCGAACCACCCGGCATATAAGGAAATCGTGTGGCTTAAACAGCAGGGAATTACGACCGGATGGTCCGATGGTACCTTCCGCCCACATGATGCTATCAGCCGCGAGGCACTGGCGGCGTTTTTCTACCGTTTCAACGGTTCTCCCGCATATGCACCGGGTGCACAGCAGTTTGCTGATGTAAACCCCTCTACCATGTTCTATAAGGAAATCTCATGGATGGCAGATCAGGGTATTACTACTGGTTGGCCTGACGGTACTTTCCGACCTGGCGAAGCTACCTCACGTGAGGCTATGGCAGCGTTCCTGTACCGTGCCTCTAAGCTTTAGAATCAGGTTTTCAGTGTAGAACGTAAAGCGCAGATGCTCCCCAACCTAAGGTTGGGGAGCATCTGCGTAATCTAGCAGCCGATCAGGCTAAGACTATGCGTTCTTGTTTTTGAGAGCCGCAAGACGCGCATCAAGTTCAGACTGACGACCAAGCTCTTCAAGGTCATTGAACTGAGCGTCCAGGGAGGAAGCTGCAAGTTCCTGCTGACCCTGCACGCGAGCCTCTTCGCGGCGAACCTTCTCTTCAAAGCGTGAGACCTCGCTCGTGGGGTCCATAACATCGAATGCCTTGAGTGCATCATTCACCTGAGACTGAGCGGCAGCGGTCTTCTGGCGGGCGTTAAGCTCATCGCGCTTGGACTTAAGCTCATCCAGTTTTGCACGCATCTTGGTGAGACCGTCTTTGAGCTGCTCAACCACCTGGGTCTGCGATGCGATCTGCGGTTCTGCGGCCTTTGCCTCACGTTCAGCCTGCATCTGCTTGCCCAGAGCAATTTTTGCGAGATTATCGAACTTATCCGCGTTAGCGGTGTCGCCTGCAGCACGGAACTCATCGGCTTTATTGGAGGCGGCCAGAGCCTTAGAACCCCACTCATCGGCGTCGCGCAGGTCTTCTGCATGATCCTGCTCCAGAAGACGCAGGTTACCAATAGTCTGAGCCACAGCTGCTTCTGCTTCTACAATGTTATTTGTATAGTCACGAACCATCTGATCTAACATTTTCTGCGGGTCTTCTGCCGCATCAATGAGGGCGTTAATATTAGCCTTTGCTAGCTGTGCGATACGACCGAAAATGGACTGTTTTACCATGTTATTTCCTTTTCTTTCACGCGGCACCGGGAAGGAGCTTATTCGCACGTACAGCGCCGCAACTTTTCTTATTATCGTGGGTCAGCCTGAAAAATTACTGGGAAAATATCGCCTATAAGGTGACGAGTACAAGAACATGAGGTTAACGAGAGCCCTAACACGTTTCTGGTGCTTATATTCTTGAACGTTAGAAGCTGCCGCCGTCTCCACCGCCGAAGTCGCCGCCACCGCCTCCGAAATCCCAGCCTCCACCGGAGTCACCGCCGCCCCAGTGATGACCGGTGGATGCTGAAGCAGAGTGTGAGCCCATCGCGCTAAAAATAGCACCTAAGAGCATGCCTTGCGCTAGGGAATCGCCGCCGTAGCTTTGACCATAACGGTTATCGTCCCAGTAATTGTTGACATCCTGATTTGCGGAGTTCTGCGCATCGCTCGCCAAAGAAATAGCTTCATATGCCCTGTTGAGCGAATTTACCGGATCGGACTCCCGCAAACGGTGTGCATCGTTCAGGGCGGTTTGCGCCTCAGACAGATAGGTACGAGCTTGTGAACCGACACCGCGCCGACGGTTGTTAATGAAGTCCGATGCGCTGCGTACCTGAGCCTCTGCAGAACGTAAGGTACGAGACAGACTTTCTTTAGCCGCCTGCTCACGCTCACGGTCGGCGCGAAGCGATGACATGGAACGATTCAGCTCGCTTGTGAGCTGATGCAGTTGTTCCGTGAGGGCAATAGGATCATTCGGGCGTTCTTGTGCCTGTTGTGAAACCTGCCCAAGAATAGCCTCCATACCGGCTGCCGTCGCGGCGAGTTCGGCACGGTTCTGAGACTCCGCGAGACTCTTAGCCTCAGCCACGTCACGTTGAATACTCAGAATATCGGTACTAAGACTGGATTGTGCAGATTCTAAGGCTGATGCGTGATTGCTGACTGCTTCTGCCAGTGAGGTAATCTGAGCCGCAGACTCTTCGGCGTTGCGCAGGTGTACAACAGCTTCGGACCGGGAAGTATCCACTAGACGAGATGCCTCCTGAAGCTCCTGAGTCACCAGGCGTTGGTGTGAATCCAGCAGAGCTGCAGATTTACTGACCGGTTCCAACGCACTCGGCAAGTACTGGTCTTTGAGTTGCGCGTATGTATGCTGCGCGGTTTCGACTATCTGCTGAAGTTCCGGTATACGCCCCTGGAGCCTAGCAATAGCCTGGGGAGCTTCGTGCTCAAGATTGCGCATTTCAGAGAGCTTCTGCGCCTGATCTCGGGAAATATCAGAAATCTCCTGAGAATTATCGATAATTTCGCTCAACCAAGCGCGCTGTTCCGCAACGGTGTCCGGAACATCATCATTGAGAAGTTTCTGGCGATGGAATGATGCCTGCATGAGCTCTTGGGCGCGCGTTAGTTCCTCTTCAAAAGGCTTGACGTGTTCATTACCGTATTGGGCGCGGGCAAATTCAAGTTCCTGCTTTGACTGCACCATAGAGTTATCTGCCTGAACAAGTGCGGCACCGGCGCGGGTGCGCAGTTCCTCCAACGAAACTTCAGGTACTTTAGATGTTGAGTATGCAGGCGTACTTCCCGGCTCGTTTTTGGAGCGACGGCGTTTCATAATGTAGTACCCAGCGCCCGCTACACCCGCTACGCCTATAGCGCCGCCACCTATAGCGACAGCGGGGCTAATGCCCTCTTTTTGAGCATTAATACCGTTGACCGCCTCAAGAGCTGCACCTTTGTAATCCCCGCTTTGCAGTTTTGGCTTGATGTATTTTTGGTACACCTCCGACTGCTGATCAGAACTGAGTGCCTTATTACTCCCAGCGGCGAAGTAAGCACGGCGGCTTTCTGTCGCTATGACAAGAATGGCATCCGCATTACCGTAGCTGTTCTTTTTTGCTGTCTCTTCAGTCCACGCTTTAGCCTCTTCAGGGCTCTCAAACTTATCAATAGTCAGCACATGCAGATCAATATTGTGGTTTTTAGAGAGTTCGCTGATTTTAGAGTTAAGTTCTGAGGTATCGCCCAAGACATTGGTCGTGTCTTGTACTCTACCTGTGATAGTCATGGGAGTTTGGGCTTGCGCGGTACTGATACCGGGCGTCAAGAACGAAGAGCCCGCCACCGGTAGCGCGACGGAAAGCATAGTGGTGCCAAAAGCTAAAGCACCTACGCTGAGGGCACGTCGGATGCGCCGAGAACCAAACGGACGGTCAGCATTCGTGATATTACTCAAAGGAAGACTCCCATTCTTTCGCATATGCCGCGCAGTGATTATCCACGGCGTGGGAGGAATAAACCCACACGTACTTCCATCTTACCGGTCACCAACCTGTCATGAGCTGTAGTCATCACAGAGCGTACATATCTGAAGAAATTCCGGGCTAATTCTCAGGGTATGGTCGTCGACTGTTTACTCCAGGAGTACCGCTTTTGTTCACGATGCGGTACTCATTGGATGAATAATATTGGCTAATTCAGATCGTAGCCGCGGTTCTTCATATATTCCGTATCCGTCACCATATGGTGCCCGGGACGATTCGGCATTTGATACTGCTGAGGAACTTGTACCTGCGAAGGATCGCGGAGCGGCAGGTCGTTCTGCCATTTTTGTAATTCTGCCGTTTTTCGACGGTTTTTACGTACGATGCGGATGATGAGGACAGGAATTCCAAGCAGAATAAACAGGATAAAAACCAACACGCCTGCGGCAACAAGAAAATTTTCGAACCAGCCATCGGTTTCGGAAATATCGCTTAGCCCTTGGGGGATATTGCCGTCATTGCTCGTGGAGTAGTCATGATCCCCGATAAAAATATCAGTGAACATGCGCCCGGCGGTACCGTAAAGACCATGATCCGCGATAACACGCTTGATACTGCTGTTTTGGGAGCCCGAATTATCTTTAACGTACAGGGCGTGTGCCCATGCATCGCTCATAAAACTCTGGTCATTGCTGATAATAGTGCCTTGATTCTTAGACGTATCGATAAGCAAAACTACTGTGCGTGGGCGAGCATGGTTGAGACTCAGGAATTCTTGACCCCACTCCTTGAGCGGTTTGCCATTGGTCCCGGAGACCAACACCATATAGGCTTCTACCGAGTGAAGGGCATTACTGGTACTCAAACCTTCGGTGAGCTCGTCTTCAAGCCCATCCGATAGGGCATTAAGAGTTCCGTCCCGGTCAATAATAGGGGTTTGTGGATTTAGCGTGACCTCGAAAGGTGCTTGAGCGTGGGCCGCCGTCGGGTAAGCAATGAAACTAGCGCCGATACCTGCTAATGCGCATACGAAAGACAGCATGAGGGCAACCACAGTACGGGGCAGAGGTCTTTGAGGTAAATGGGGTCTAGATGTGGCACCATAAAAATTTTGGGAGACAGTGTTTCGGCGATGAATAGTCATACCAATAAACATACCCTGTTTTAGACCGGCTTAAGGGAATTTTTCTGAAGAAATATCACCTTGCGATATGACTCAGCTGCACCACGAGTTGTTAGAGACTCTACGAAGCTTAAGAAAAGGTGACCGTTACCCCACTTAGTAGACGGCACCTCTTAGCTTGTATTACGAGCTTTCGTCGTTGGTGCGTGTAATACTAAGATCTTCGTGATTTTTATAAGCTGGTCGCCGAGCTAAGTTGCTGCTCAAACGCAGAAGAACAAGACTGAGCACGTGCCAAACGACGATGCACTATGCCTGCACAGCACGCTACCAGACCGGTACCTAAGCCAAGAATAACGGCCAGCACGGTACAAATAATGAGTGCTGTCAGCATGTTTGTTCCTTTCTTGATGCGATCTCGTTAAACCTTAGAGCCCGTCTTTAAGCGTAGGCTGTGAAATTGACTCTGGAAGGCTGTACCTCTTGAAATATGTTTGTGGAGTTACCCCGGAATTTGAGGGTTCTCAGCAAACTCCCAGGAAATTCCGGGTGCAACCTCAGAGAAAACGGAGGTATAAAACAAGAACTGCGTTTACAGTAGAAAAAGACGCGTGCCTGTTGGCGCTGTCGCCAATATGGTTATTTAGATATCACCTAAGATTTATTGAGAGCCCCTCAAGGAGAGACCACAATGACCCAATACCCTGGTGGCTGGAACCAAGATTCTGGCGCTAACGGTTATAACGATGCAACCCGTCCGATGCAGCAGTCTGCACCCGGATCCTATGCTCAACAGGACTACCAGAATACGGGTTATCAACAGCAGGGCTACCAGCAAAATTACCAAACTTCCGGGTATCAACAGAGTTCCCAGAACCCCCAGAATGGATATCAGAACCAGTACTCCGGGGAGGGGAAGAATCCTCAGCAAGAACCCAAGAAGAAATATGGAACCGGTGTCGTACTTACCGCTGCTTTGCTTGCAGCCCTTGTGGGCGGCGGCGTAGGTGCTGGTGTTGGAGGCGGTATTGCCGCATCTACAAGCAGCAATAGTTCATCCGTCACCGGCAGAAATGCTGGAGGCAGCGCAACAAATCCCACAGTCGTAACCGATACAGCTAAGAAGGTGCTTCCTTCGACCGTCACTGTAGGATCAAAGCTGACCGACGGCAACGGCGTTGGTACAGGTGAAGTTCTCGATAACCAGGGACATATTCTCACCAATAATCACGTAGTCTCTACAAACGGTACTCAGCAGTCCTCTAGAGTCGAGGTGCGTTTGCATGACGGAAGTATTCGTGTGGCAAAGATCGTGGGTACCGATGTAACCTCGGATCTTGCGGTCATTAAGATTGACCCCAGTGGGCTAGACCTTAAACCCATTACCTTTGGCGACTCCTCGAAAGTTGTTCCTGGCGAAACCGTGGTGGCGCTTGGTTCGCCACATAACCTGCAGGATACCGTGACTGCGGGCGTTATCTCTAACACCGACCGTGCCGCAGAAGCAGAAAAAGACGGTGTATACATTCCCATGATTCAGACCGATGCGCCAGTGAACCACGGTAACTCGGGTGGTCCTTTGGTGAACTCCAGCGGGGCGCTCGTGGGCATCAACTCTCAGATCGAGTCTGAAGGCGGCGGTAATGAGGGTATCGCGTACGCCATTCCCTCGAACTACGCTAAGCGCATTTCTGACGAAATTATTAGCAAAGGCAAAGCAACCCATGGGTACCTAGGCGCGAATATTGAAAGTGCCCCTGGGCAGACCAACGAGGGAGAATCTCGGTTCTTCCCGGATGGTGTGCGGGTCACCAATATCTCTAGCGGAAGCCCTGCAGAAAAGGCTGGTCTGCAGAAGGGAGATGTTATCGTCGAGGCGGATGGCCACCGCATCGAACAGAGTAAGACCCTCAACGGCGTGGTGCGTGCACAAGCAGCAGGTGCCACAGTGGATATGAAGATTAAACGGGGGTCAGAGACGAAGAACATCAAGGTGACGCTCGGCGACGCCGATAATCAGCATTAACAGAGCTATAAAACAGCCTGAGGCGGCGTTTCACATGAAGAAACGCCGCCTCTCCTTTGTCTGCTGTGTTCAGGAATATACCGCTCTCATATCCGGGTTTCCCTGACTGAAGATTTCACGGCAAGGTAGAATATAGCCAAACCTAACTAAACCCCACAGACGCGCCGCACACACATGAGGCGCAGGAGGATGAGCGTGAGCGAAAACGCATATCGCATCGCCGTACTTACCAAGTACGTGCCAGACACCCAATTTGAACAAAAACTTGACGATACTTTGCGGGTAGACCGCAGCGAATCAGTGATGAGTGAGCTTGACGAATACGCTGTAGAAGCCGCCATGCAGATCGTCGAAGCGGAAGATACCGATGCGGAGAATTCTGCAGTTATCGCCTTTACGTTAGGCGCAGCAGATGCCTCTAAGGGGCTGCGCCGTGCGCTACAGCTGGGTGCACACGAAGGCGTACACATTCTCGACGATGCTTTCGCAGGGGCTGATGCTCTGGCGACCTCACGCATCATAGCCGCTGCGCTCTCCACCTATGAGCAGGAACACGGCACCTTCGACCTGATTCTGACGGGCATGGCATCAACCGAAGGTGAGACTTCATTGGTGCCCGTTCAGGTGAGCGAACTTTTGGGGCGCACCGGAATCTCTCAGGTAGCGTCGCTGAGCGTTGAAGGCAGAACTGTTAGGGCACGCCGGGACCTGGATGCTCGCTCACAGCATTGTGAAACTGAATTGCCAGCTTTGATTTCTGTGACCGATCAAGTGAACACTCCGCGATACCCCAACTTTAAGGCGCTGATGGCAGCAAAAAAGAAGCCTATTACGACCGTGAACGCAGCGGATATTGCGGATGAGCTTGTTAAGTTCGGCGGCAACGCATCGGCCGTTACCGTGATCGAAGCGCAGGCGCGGGAAGAACGCACCGCAGGTGAAACCATCGTGGATGAAGGCGACGGCGGCATACAGCTGGTCGAATTCTTGGCATCCCGAAACCTCATTTAACCAGTACAGGAGATAACGATGACGACTGCATACCGTGTGCTGGTTATAGGCGGCACAACGAATTTTGCGACCGAACCTAGCAGTGTGGACCGAGAACTTTTAGCGTTGGCACGACTGCGCGCTGGTGTTGGACAGGGCGGAACTCAACTGGGAGTATTGACATTTGCCCAAGGCTCCGCCGATATCGCACAGTTTTACGCTGAACAGGGCGCGGCACGTGTCTTTGCCCCAGCGCAATCCATGACAGATGCTTTGCCTGCTGCCCGAGTGGAACTCGCCGTACAGGCTATTACTGAGTTTGGTCCTGATGTGGTTCTTGCCCCGCATGATATTGACGCGATTGAGCTTCTGGGGCGCGTGGCCGTACGCCTCGGGAAGTCTGAGGCGGGATCTCGTCCCGTAGGCGTTGTGACGGGCGCTCATGACGTGGATGATGCGCTCAATATTCGTAAGAATGTTTTGGCGGGTGAGTACGACAGCACCGTGCGGGTTGAAGGTCTGCCGCTGGTAACCCTACGCCCCAACTCGGTAGATACGGCGGCGGCGCCCGTTGCGATGGGGGAGGGCGTACTCACCACCTATACTCTGCCCGAGTATGATACGGTGCGCATCACCGAAATAACCAAGAAGCCTACATCTGCTCGCTCCAACCTTGAAGAAGCAGCTATCGTTGTAGCTGCTGGCCGCGGTATCGGCGGAAATTTAGCCCCCATTGAGGACCTGGCGGATGCGCTCGGTGCTGCGATCGGCTCGACCCGCGCCGTCACAGACGCAGGATGGCTGGATCACTCTACTCAGATTGGGCAAACCGGCAAGAGCGTTTCTCCCGAACTATACGTTTCCGTGGGTATTTCGGGGGCTCTTCAACAGAAGGTCGGCATGGATACTTCAAAGACTATTGTCGCCATCAACAAGGATGCGGACGCGCCCATATTCGAGATTGCCGACTTTGGCGTCATTGGGGATCTTTTCACTGTCATACCGCAGGCTGTTGAAGAAATTATGAGGCGCCGCAACGCATAGTTTCTAACAGGTCAGCGTCCTGAAAACCTAGTCTAGGTTTTCAGAACGCTTTCACAAGATTAGACTATGTACCCAAGATTTTACGTACCCGCTCACGCAGATCGGGTATATTCTCGGCCTCAAACCAGGGATTACGCTTGCGCCAGCCAATATTGAGCGGAGAAGGGTGCACCAGAGGCACAAAACCCGGCAAATAATCCTCTGCGTGCGCCACCGTTTCCGTAAGGTTACTGCGAAGCCGCGGAGCAGAAACTCCATCAAGATAGTACTTTTGCGCATAAGCGCCTACCAGAACGGTTAATTGTGCATGCGGCATCATGGCGCGCAGCCGCGGATGCCAACGCGGCGCAAAATCCTTACGCGGTGGTAAATCACCGTGCTTACCTTTTCCCGGATAATAAAAATCCATCGGCATCAGGGCAAACAGCTCTGGGTTATAAAACTCGTCATCACTTACGCTCAACCATGTACGAAGTAACCGACCACTCACATCATTCCAAGGGATACGAGTCTCTTGTGCAATACGCCCGGGTGCCTGGCCCACCAGAATAATGCGTGATCGGGCGCTCGCCGAATATACGGGTTCCCAGCCGCGTGACGTGTACTCGGCGTTCATCGGATCGGAGGCTATATCCTCAAAAAGCAGAGGAACCTGGCGGTCGGCACACATGAAACTAAATCTTTCCTCCCGTGAATCCGTGTTGGCGCCATGCTTCAAAAATTGCGATGGACGCGGAGTTCGCCAGGTTAAGGGAACGGCGCCCAGGAATCATGGGGATTTTTACACGTTCTGTAATATGCTCATCCTGCTGTACATCGGCTGGTAAGCCCACGGACTCCGGACCAAACATCAGCACATCGCCATTACGATATTCAAGATCCGCATACGAGGTCGTTGCCGTGGTGGTAAAGGCGAAAACACGCGCAGGCATGAGGACCTCCCAAGCATCCTGCAGGGTCTTATGAACCGTCACGACCGCAAGATCGTGATAATCCAGCCCGGCACGGCGCAGATGCGCATCCTCAAAATTGAACCCTAGCGGCTCGACGAGGTGAAGCTCAGCCCCGGTTACCGCAGCTAGACGAATGGCGTTACCCGTATTCCCTGGGATTTCGGGGGTATAGAAAAGAATCTTGAACACGTACCCCAGTGTACCGCGACTATTTCTATCGGTCGTGACTCTTACTAGGTTTAGCCTGCGGCGCATTTATGGCGAATTCTTCCCGAAAGTTAGAGGAACAGCGATAGAATTAAGGGCAATACGCCAGAGGAGGAAATAGTGAACCGGGTCTATTTAGATCACGCAGCGACTACCGATGTCCTGCCAGCTGCTATAGACGCAATGGTACAGCAGATGCGTGCAGGCGGTAACCCCTCCTCGCTGCACGCTACCGGACGCGATGCCCGTGCCACCGTTGAATATGCCCGCGAACGTATTGCCCGAGCTATAGGATGCGATGCCGCCGAGGTTATTTTTACTTCTGGAGGAACCGAAGCAGACAACCTTGCGGTTAAGGGAATGTACTGGAAACGCAGGGAAGCAGACCCGGTGCGACGGCGCATCCTGGTATCAAGTATTGAGCATCATGCAGTGGAAGAAACCTGTGAATGGCTGCAGAAGACCGAGGGCGCGGTTATCGACTGGATTCCAGTGGATTCGCAAGGGCTGGTAGACCCCGAAAGCGTGCGGGAACTGATAGCCCAAAACCCTGCGGATGTTGCGTTAGTTACCGTTATGTGGGCAAATAATGAAGTTGGCACTGTACAGCCCATTCAAGATATTGCCGCCATAGCCTCTGAATACGGTATTCCCATGCATACGGATGCGGTGCAGGCTTTCGGTGCGGTACCAGTTAACTTCCGCGACAGCGGGGTCGATACGATGGCGATCTCCGGGCATAAAATTGGCGGTCCCATGGGCATCGGTGCGCTTATCGCCACACGAACAGCGCAGCTCACCCCGGTTTTGCACGGGGGTGGGCAAGAGCGTTCTGTGCGTTCCGGCACCATTGATGCCCCCGCGATCGCAGGATTTGCCGAGGCCGCCGCGCATGTGATTGAGCATCTTGAAGAAGAATCCATCCGTATTGCAGCACTTCGCAATGAGCTAATAGCGGCGATACAGGCGGTTATTCCACAAGCCCATCTGAGGGGCATCGATCCAACGACTGAGGCCTTTCCTGGTGAAAAAAGGCTGCCTGCAAATGCTCACTTTACTTTTGAAGACGCAGAAGGAGACACCATCCTCTTTCTGCTCGACATGCAGGGGATTCAAACCTCAACCGGTTCAGCCTGTAACGCGGGAGTAACAAGACCATCCCATGTGCTTCTCGCCATGGGGCTGGACGAAGACACCGCCCGCAGTGCGCAACGATTTACTCTTGGACATTCCAGCACCGGCGAAGACATTGCTCGGTTGCTCGCGGCCCTGCCCGAAGCCTATGCACAGGCAGCAAAAGCGGGTCTTTCCTCACATCTGCCTGACGCTCAACGCTGGTACGGCGGATAATTGCGGCGAACCTGCGCACATGCAATAAGAAGCGTACAATAGAACCTCACATTTATTCTTACCACGAAACCGTACCCAACGTTTATAAGGAAACTCTGTGAAGATTTTGGCTGCTATGAGTGGCGGCGTCGATTCAGCTGTTGCTGCCGCCCGTGCCGTTGAGGCGGGGCATGAGGTAGTGGGCGTGCATTTGGCGCTTTCTCGTATGCCCGGAACGCTCCGCACCGGTTCTCGTGGGTGCTGCACCCTTGAAGATTCTATGGATGCGCGCCGCGTATGCGCCCAGTTGGGCATACCCTTCTTCGTATGGGACTTCTCGGAGCGTTTCAAGGAAGATGTAGTTGATGATTTTATCGCCGAATACGAAGCGGGACGAACCCCCAACCCCTGCATGCGCTGTAACGAGAAAATCAAATTTGCCGCGCTTTTGGAACGTGCCGTCTCCTTAGGGTTTGATGCTGTAGTCACCGGTCATTACGCCCGCGTTATCACCAACGACGACGGCAACCGAGAACTGCATCGAGCCGCAGACTGGGCAAAAGATCAGTCCTATGTGCTGGGCGTCCTTACCCACGAACAGCTCAAACACGCCTGGTTCCCCCTAGCAACCACGCCCTCGAAGGCGGAGGTTCGTGCGGAGGCTGAACGGCGTGGTTTTTCGGTTGCCAAGAAACCGGACTCTTACGATATTTGCTTTATTCCCGAGGGCGATACCCGTGCCTGGCTAGGCGAGCACATTCAAATGCGCCCCGGCATGATTAAAGACACCTCCGGCAATGTGGTGGGGGAACACCCTGGGGCTCAAGGATTCACTGTTGGGCAGCGTAAGGGGCTAGCCTTAGGTACTCCGGCGCCTGATGGGAAGCCCCGCTTTGTTTTAGAAATCCGACCAAAAACGAATGAAGTTATTGTCGGTTCTCGTGAGTTACTTTCTATCGACGAAATCCGCGGAATTCGGGCCACCTGGGCTGGAATTCCTGTTCCGGAAGCAGAACATTTTCTTGCTCAGGAACCAAAACTCGGCGCGCGCAGCGAGACCTTTGATGTTACCGCCCAAGTGCGTGCACATGCGGACCCGGTGCGCGGTACCGCGCATCTTGAATGGGCAGAAGATACCGAAGATACCGATGCCGAAACCCCTGGAAAACTCCGTGTAGAGACTGTGGTGCGTCTGCACGATGGGCTCTTTGGCGTGGCACCCGGGCAAACTATGGTGCTTTACCAAGGCACACGAGTTTTAGGACAGTCCACCATAGCCCGTGCTTACTCACTTGCTCGTGAAGACCTTGATGATCTTCGTGAAAACGCAGCAGTGTAATGCTCGTAACCCTTAAGGACCTATAATGACCCAGCAAGAATTTGATCCGCGTGCCACCTCCATGGGAGACGAAGTTTCCGCCGAGGTTTACGAAGAACTCTTCGCGATGCGGCGCTCTATTGATAACTTCGATGCCGCGTTGGTTCATATTCTTGCGGAGCGTTTTCGAGCCACCCAGCGCGTTGGGGTTCTTAAAGCACAGCATAACCTGCCTGCGGGTGATCCAGGAAGAGAAGAAGCCCAGATAGCTCGTCTGAGGGCTATGGCGAAAGAGTCTAGTCTCGATCCCGAATTTGCGGAGAAATTTTTGAACTTCATTATTTCCGAGGTTATTCGACACCACGAAAAAATAGCGCACGCGCATAAGGACGAGCTGGCTCAAAACGATGATTCTCTCGACCGTCAGACGGATTAGATGCTAGCGTAGATTTGATGACCTCGTTCTCTACCAGATTTGCGGACGAAAACACCCGAAAACACCATGTGCCCGAGCGCCTGTTGCTACCGGGTGATTATCGTGCACCCGAACGTGAGTTCGCTACCGAGCTTGCTGAGCGCGATACCATTGCGGTACGGGTCAGCGGACTAGGCGAATTCCCCGGCACGCAGATAATAGATGCCCTGCATCGTGTGCGCGGTGAGTTAGGGCATCCGCATCTTCCATTCTTACCGGAGCTTCCAGAGCGTGGCTGGCAGGGCACTACTCTTGCCCGCACCATTGCCACGCTCTCTGGAATGGAACTTGAAGGCGCGTCCTATGGATGGCGATTAGTTCACACTAGAGGCGGCGGTACCCGCGAAAGTGCGCGTGCGCGATCCCGTTATGTCTCAGATATTAACGCACTCGCCGATGTCGTAGGCGGTGAGTCTTCTGGAGCTTTAGTGCCTGAGGATGCTGCACCCAGTTTCAAAATTCAGCTGTGCGGACCATACACCCTTGCTGCGCGGGTCTATGCGCCTAATGGCGAGCGTGCCATCAGTGATGCGGGGGCGGCACGCGATATACGGGATGCCTTTCTAGAAGGGCTAGGGGAGAGCATCTCTCTTATCCGTCAAGCCCTCAACCAGCCCGAAGCCCGTCTTACGGTACAACTGGACGAGCCGGAACTTGGGCGCATTATTTCGGGTACTATCCCTACGGTGAGTGGTTTTCGCACTATCCCAGCGGTACCGGTTAGCGAAATCTACGAAAGTTACCGTATCTGCGCCAATACTTTTGCCGAACTTACCATAACGCCTATGCTGAACCTCACCAAGGTTCCCTTGACGTATCCTGATGATCGCACGTTGAACCTCAGCTCTATGGCAGATGCTTGCGCTATAGCCCGTACGTTTTCAACGGCAGATAATCCTGCCGAACTGCTTTTTGACCCGGACGAAGCAAGCCAGAATCTGATTCAGGCACAGCCTCTTAGCGACCCGCATCGCTGGGAAATAGCGGCAGCTGTACTAGAATCCGGAGCCAGGCTTTGGCTGCCCATCGTAGAATCGGATGCTATACCGCAGCAAGCACAGAGATTGTGGAGACTGTGGAATGATGTTGGACTACAGAAAACCGAGATACGTTCGGTTGGGCTAACACATCGTGCAAATACTACACATATAAACCCGCATGAGGCCACACTTCAGATGGCGAGAACCACAGAGTATGCGCGAATAGTCGCAGAAATGGCGGCTGAGGGCTTAGGATAATTACTATAATCACCGAATAATATAGAGGAGAGACGCCATGACCACCACCACCTCGACCGTCCTGGTCGTTGATGATGATGACGCTCTTGCAGAAATGATCGGCATTGTCCTGGCACAGGAAGGATATAACGCAGTTTTTTGCGAAAACGGCTCTCGCGCCTTTGAGACGTTTATGCGGCATTCACCAGATTTGGTATTGCTGGACCTCATGCTTCCGGGGAAGAGCGGTATCGAAGTCTGTGAGCAGATCCGTTCGTCATCTAACGTGCCTATCATCATGCTGACTGCTAAAAGCGATACTGAAGATGTGGTAAAAGGGCTGGAAGCTGGCGCTGACGATTACATCGCGAAGCCCTTCAAACATCTTGAGCTTATGGCTCGTATCCGTGCTCGTTTGCGCCCGCGTGAGAGCCGCCAGTTGGTGGTGCGGGTGGGAGATACCATCATGGATATGGATGGCCGAACTCTCAAGTATAAAGGTGTTGAAGTGCCTATGACACCTTTGGAATTCGACCTTCTTGCAGCTTTGGTTCGCCGTCCGGGGCAGGCCATGAGCCGTCAAGAGCTGTTAGAGACTGTCTGGGGCTACAGCGATGTGAGCGATTCTCTGGTAAACGTTCACGTGCAGCGTCTTCGCGCGAAGTTTACGGATATTGGTGCCGAACAGGTTATCCAAACGGTGCGCGGCGTCGGATATAAAGTACCCCTAGAGAACGTTGGAGGTGCCGCCTAACGTGATATTTCAGCCCGCTATGCGCATCTTCATATCTGGAAAGTAACTTTGCCTATGCCCACACCTGATGCAACCTCTGGAGCCTCCGATAGTCGGGACTTGGACGCTAAGTCTAAGCCCCGGAAAAAGCGAACCCTCAACCCATTCCGTGCAATTCACCGGTTGTGGGTTCATTCTCTGCAATTTCGGTCCGTGACCAGCGCGGGCATCATGATGCTTATTGCTTTTATTGCGGTAGGAACCTCGCTGTCTAACCAGATTGCAACATCGCTTTTTGAGAATAAAAAGAACCAGGCGTTAGAAGAAACTAGTAAGGGATTTGAGACTGTACAGAGAGTGTTGGATCCTATTAGTGCGCGTGAAGACAGCGAAGTTCGACGTACTGTTAAACACAACCTCACGGTTCTTGACGCTGGCGGCGATACTCAGCGGCGCTGGGTTTTAGTGTCCTTGGATCAGCAATCGAAGAAGGGGTTTATTCCTGAGCAGAGTAGCGATAACGCGCCTCTAGATGCCTCGGTAATACCCACAGATTTTAAAGATACTGTGCGGGATTCTCCCGGTGTTTTTTGGGAGAAAACGACGCTTTCAGAACCTGGAAAATCCAATGGCGAGCCTTACCCGGCCTTGATTATTGGAACGAGTGTATCCATTCCTCAGAACCCCAATTATGGGCTGTTTATGGTATACGACTTAAGCGAGTCTGAATCGACCATTACGTATATCAATGTTGTGTTAAGTACCGGATTCACAGTGTTGCTGATTCTAGTACTTTCAATTGTGTGGTTTGTCACTCGTTTAGTGGTACGCCCGATCACTTCGACCGCTATTACAGCAGAGAAACTTGCTGCCGGTGACCTAAACCGCCGCGTTAACATTCGTGGTAAACATCAGGCTGCGCGATTAGGAATTTCCTTTAATAAAATGGCGGATAGTCTGCAGGATCAGATTACACAGCTGGAGAGACTATCGACGCTGCAGCAGCGATTCGTCTCGGATGTGTCGCATGAGCTGCGTACACCGCTATCGACGGTACGTCTGAGCAGCGAACTCCTTTATGACTCGCGTGACACCCTCAACCCTGTGCAGTCACGCAGTGTGGAGCTTATGCATAACCAGGTGGATCGCTTCCAAGCCTTGCTTTCTGACCTTCTGGAAATTTCGCGTTTCGATGCTGGCAGTGCGGTTTTGAACATCGACGCTGAAGACTTTATGAGTGTTCTTAACGATGTTTTGGTCGAGGTTATTCCGCATCTGGAACGTACCGGGACCAGGCTTATTGTGCATTCTGAGCAGGCGCATATTGATATTGATATCGATAGGGTTCGCATTGAACGTGTTTTGCGTAATCTCCTCTTTAACGCTATCGAGCATGGTGAATCCAAGCCCGTCGATATTTACATCGCCACGAATGCAACAAACTTGGGTGTGGCGGTACGCGATCATGGCATCGGTTTGAGTGAGGAGGAAGCAGCACAGGTCTTCAACCGCTTCTGGCGTGCAGATACCTCACGCAAACGTACTCTAGGGGGTACTGGGTTGGGCTTGTCTATTACCGCCGAGGATGTACGTTTGCACGGTGGGCGTATTGAGGCTTGGGGCATGAAAGGAAAAGGCGCCTGCTTCACGATGAACTTGCCACTTGTTCAGGGGGGAGAGCTCGGTCCTTCCCCGGTCTTGATTACCGGAGAACCTGAGCCAGAGGCATATGCTCACAGCGCTCTTGCGGGCGATACTCTTTCGACATCATTGCGTAAAACCCGTCATGAAACTCAAGATGATGCATCTGAAGGACAGGTATAATGCGCAGAACATTTCAAAACTCTTCGCACAAACAGACGCTGTCAGAGACCTTGCCCGCTCTTTCACGCCGCACGATGCTTCTGGGCGGAGTCGGAAGTATTGCTTTATTGGTGCAGGCATGCTCTGGATTGCCAGATCCTAAGGGTATTCAAAAGTATTCAGAGTCTTTGGACAATGCAGACGATAGAAAGTCTGCAATCCATGCTATGAGTCCTCAGGTTGGCGGAACTCCGGAAGGCATTATTGAAGGCTTTCTGCGTGCTGGTGTTGATAGCTCCGATGATTACGGAGTGGCTCGCCAGTACTTAACGACAGAGTTTGCTCAACAATGGGTTCCAGAGGTTCAGACCCGTATATATTCTGAGACCGCGCGTATTACCCGTGGCGAGGATAATATTTATAAGGTTTCGATTAAGCAAACTGCTCGTGTGGATGAGCGCGGTTTAGTTACTTCCTTTATCAACGCTCCTGCACCAACTCCGGAAACGTTCGAGATGATTCAGGAGGGCGGTGAGTGGCGCATACGTAACTGCCCCAACGGGTTGTGGATAGACGGTAGTGAATTTGACCGTTCTTTCAAATCCTACCGTCTGTATTACTACGATCCTAGCTATACCTACGCGGTGCCAGATTTACGCTGGTTCGCACGTAGCGATGAAATTTTTAAAACGCTGGCTCAAACCCTAATCATGGGACCAGCAAATTACCTCAAGGAATCTGTCTTCTCAGCGACTTATGAGTCCATGAAAGTTAATGGTGCTAACTTTGACACTGAAAAGCATACGATAAAGGTTGATTTTGGAGGCGAATCTACAGATGAACTTCAATTAGCACGTTTACGCCAGCAGATTGTGCATCTTGCCAGCAATTTTACGGGTATTGAGACTGTAGTTTTCTGCTATAACGGCCACGAAATTTCATCATCAGATAAGCCCGAAGGATTTCATGAAATACCTTTGGTGACGCAGTCTAATACTAGAATTGTGGCGCTTAATGAAGACCGTTTAGTAACTCAGCGTGATTTTGATGCTGGGGATTCGCAGCGCACGCTAGTGGAAAAAATTAAGGATCCTTCGGCGCCAACTATCGGATATGACGGCACTACCTACGCTTACTTAAGCGAGGGGCGTAAAAAGCTTTATACAGTGCGCGATACAAATTCCTCAAAAGTTTGGGAAACACGCGACTTATCTCGCCCCAGCATTGACCATTATGGATGGGTATGGGCCACCGATCATAGCGGAACAGTACGCGCCTTTAACCCGGCATCCGATAGCGTTGAGGAAAGAGAAAAAGGCATTAACATCTCTGTTCCCTGGCAAAATGGTCTCGTTTTTAACTCTCTTAAAATTTCACGGGACGGCACTCGGGGCGCGTTTATCACCACGCGAGATAATGCGTCAATGCTAGTTATTTCAGGGATTATACGTGATGAGAGTGGCAAACCGCGTAGCTTTACCGAATTAGTGCGGGTTAACGCCTCTGTATCTCCCCATTGTGTAGATTGGGCGGGAGAACAGACCCTTGCCGTCGTCAACACCACCACAGGGGAAGCAGAACTAACCTCTCTCAACAGCGAGGAGACAAAGCTGGATCGGTTGGAGGGACTGCGCTCTATGTCTGCAGCAGGGGACAGCGGTCATATTATTGGGCATGTCGATACGGGAGAGTGCTATCTTCTGGAAGACCGCGGCTGGAAACTCATAAGCGGATCGCTGAGTGAGATTACGTACGCAGGATAAAAGAGCAATGGATAAAACACCTCGAAAGAGAGGTAAAAAGGCTCTTTACGCAGTGTGGGAGCTGTTCTTTCCGGCAACATGTGTTGGATGCGGTGTAGGCGGTACGGCGCTTTTAGATGCTGCCGGTACTCGCCGGGCTTTATGTACTCGGTGCGAGACTTCACTGAGAAAACAAACCTCCGCCGTGCACACTCCTGTGCTGCAGCACCCCGTACCGGGAGCGGTTGCAGTAGGTATCTATGAGAAAACACTCGCGCATGTGATCCTTTCCATGAAGAATGCGGGCCGCACTGATGCGGTTCCCGAACTAGCGCGCGCATTGGGCAGGGCCGTGGCAACGATTATTGACCGTGCGCAAGTTCCCGCAGGAACGCGCATCCTATTGATACCCGCCCCTTCATCACAACGTAGCGTGCAGCGTCGTGGTTACGTACCGGCTGAGTTGCTTGCGCGACAGGTAGAACACGAGCTTAATCGTTCTGTAGCTCTGTACAGACGTAAAGTGCGGGTGAAGACACATCATATCTTGAGTTTAGAAAAAGAAAACATATACCAGCGTTTAATAAGGCCGAATACAGCAGGACAGAAAACGCTCGGAGTTAGCGCGCGAGCCCAGCGTATGGAGGGAGCGATGCGGGTGTCACCCAGAGCAAGTGTAGCTGGGGCACTGTGCATTGTGTGCGATGATGTGATGACTACCGGTGCCACCGTGTTTGAAGCATCACGAGTCTTGCGCCGGGGTGGCGCGAGAGTTCTGGGAGCAGCCTGTGTAGCCGCTGTGTCGATGCAGAAAAAAGTGGACGAGGAAGCCCTTATGGTACACCCGGACTAAGGCTATTCTGCGTTTTGATACACAGTGTTCGTACTACGAAAATAATTGTCATTTCCGGTGACATGCACCATAAGAATGTAATAAAATAATGACAAGGAGCCTCAAGGACGGGCTCCCGGTATCGAACTCAACCGAGTACGGTGCATAACCCCCACACTTTGGAGGGAAATATCGTGGAAGTCAACATCTACGGACGTAATATCAAGATTTCGGATCGTCTTCGTGAATATGTCGAAGAGAAGGTCGAAAAGTTCGAGCAGCTTGGCGACAACGTGAGCGATATCGACGTCAAAGTTACTAAAGATGGCCATCTTGGTGGCGAGTCAATTCGTGTTGAGATTACCGTTGTTGGACGTGGACCGGTGCTTCGTGCAGAAGCCCAAGGACATGATAAATTTGCGGTCTTTGATGAGACTTATGGAAAGCTCTTGGAACGCCTGCGTCGAGCACGTGATCGTCGTAAGCTACGCAAACATGGTGGTAAGCATCCTGTTTCTGTCGCAGATGCTACAGGATCGCTTCCTAAGGTTACCGAGACGATTACGGAAATTTTGCTACCCGATGTTCCTGTTGAAGAAGCAGCCTTCGACAATAGCGAAGTTACCCTCGTCGATGAAGCAGCTTCACCAATTGAGATTCGTCACAAGAGTTTTGTAGGTGAAAAGCTGACTCCGGCAGAAGCCGTGGATCGTATGGAGCTCGTTGGTCATGACTTCTACCTTTATATTGACAAAGAAACAGGAGCACCGGCAGCCGCATATCGCCGTAAAGGATGGAGCTACGGTATTATCACTCTCACCGAAGAGTAGACGACATTCCTCATTATTAATACTCATTTAGATTTAGAACCCGAAACGCTTTCTTTCGAGCGAGTGTTTCGGGTTCTGCTATATTCCTGTGAGGAAAATAATTATTATTTCTACCCGCGCAGAGCGTAAAAATGAGGACTGTGACTGTCAGATGGATACCTCTGCCCTACAATAGTTAGGAAAGCCTCAAGCCGTGGGCGCATTTTGTGTCGCCCTCATGAGGGGACGAAGACAACAAGGAGTAGAAGCTCAGTGGCATCTTTCTTAGAGAAAATCCTCCGCACTGGCGATAAAAAAATTCTTCGACAGTTAGAAGCGTATAGCGCGGCGGTCGATTCGCTTGAGGATAGTTTCGCGTCTATGACCGATGCCGAGCTCCGCGGCGAGACCGATAAGTTCCGTGCCCGAATTGAAGACGGCGAATCCCTGGATATTATGCTTCCTGAAGCCTTCGCTGTTGTCCGGGAAGCATCTAAGCGTACCCTTGGAAAACGTCACTACAAGGTTCAGGTTATGGGCGGAGCTGCCCTGCATTTGGGAAATATCGCTGAGATGAAAACCGGTGAGGGTAAAACTCTTGTCGCAACTCTGCCCGCATACCTAAACGCACTCAGTGGCAAAGGTGTGCACGTGGTAACGGTGAATGATTACCTTGCCGAATATCAGGCGAATCTGATGGGTCGTGTCTACCGGTTCCTTGGTATGGAATCTGGCGTGATTCTCTCGTCGATGGACCCGGACCAGCGTCGTAAACAGTATGAAGCCGATATTACCTACGGTACGAATAATGAGTTTGGCTTCGATTACCTGCGTGACAATATGGCATGGACCGTTGACGAGCAGGTACAGCGCGGGCATAACTTTGCCATTATTGATGAGGTTGATTCGATCTTGATTGATGAGGCGCGTACCCCCCTTATTATCTCGGGACCAGCTGCAGGTGAAGCGAACCGTTGGTACGGTGAATTCGCGCGCATCGCAAAAAACGTTCTTAAAGAAGATGAAGATTACGAGGTAGACGAGAAAAAACGCACCGTTGGTATTCTCGAATCTGGCATCGATAAAGTTGAAGACCATTTGGGTATTAAGAACCTGTACGAATCCAGGAATACTCCACTTATTGGTTTCTTAAATAACTCCATCAAAGCGAAAGAGCTGTTTACCAATAACAAAGACTATGTGGTGATCGACGGTGAAGTCCTGATCGTGGATGAGCACACTGGTCGTATTCTTCCTGGACGCCGCTATAACGATGGTATCCATCAGGCTATTGAGGCTAAAGAAGGCGTCGAAATTAAGCCTGAAAACCAGACGATGGCAACCGTAACCTTGCAGAACTATTTCCGTATGTACGATAAGCTTTCCGGCATGACTGGTACTGCGGAGACTGAGGCTTCTGAATTTATGAGCACCTACGAGCTGGGTGTTGTTGCTATTCCCACGAATAAGGATGTGCAGCGTATTGACAACCCGGATAAGGTGTACCGTAACGAGGTAGCCAAGTTCAAAGCCGTTGTTAAAGACATTAAGAAACGCCATGAAAAGGGACAGCCTATTCTGGTGGGTACGACGAGCGTTGAGAAGTCGGAGTACCTCTCGCGTCAACTTGCAAAAGAAGGTGTGCGCCATGAGGTGTTGAACGCCAAGAACAATGAGCGTGAGGCTCACATCGTGGCTCAGGCAGGGCGCAAGGGTGCCGTAACAGTGGCTACCAACATGGCAGGTCGTGGTACCGATATTATGCTTGGTGGTAACCCAGAATTCGAGGCTGTCGCCAAGATGGCTGAATTGGGTCTTGACCCGAATCGCGATTCTGAAGCATATGAGAAACGCTGGCCCGACATTCTGGAACAGTGTGAGGAAGAGGCAGCGGCCGAGCACGATGAAGTAACGGAACTTGGTGGTCTTTATGTGCTAGGCACCGAACGCCATGAGTCGCGCCGCATCGATAACCAGCTGCGTGGTCGTTCTGGACGTCAGGGTGACCCTGGCGAGTCCCGGTTCTACCTTTCACTCACTGACGAGCTTATGCGCCTGTTTAATACCGGCGCTGCAACCCGCCTCATGGCGATGGCTCCGGAAGATTCTTCTCTAGATTCGAAGTTGGTGACACGCGCTATCGCGACTGCGCAATCAAACGTTGAGTCACGTAACGCAGAACAGCGTAAGAACGTGCTGAAATACGATGATGTTCTTAACCGTCAGCGTGAAGCCATCTATAAGGACCGTTCTCTGATTCTGCACGGCGACGATCTCAAGGAACAGATCTCTGGTTTCGTGGATGAGGTCTTGACGACCGCCATTGACGAACGTGTCAGCGAAGGGCACGCAGAAGATTGGGACCTTGACGACCTGTGGGAGGCTCTTGAGAGCATCTATCCCGTCAGTATTACCGCCGACGACCTGGCGGAAGACGCCGGGGATCGAACCCAGATTACTCGCGACCAGATAGTCAAAGAGATCCTTGCAGATGCGCATCTTGTCTACGATGAACGCGAAGAATCTGTAGGCGAAGATTCTATGCGTGAGATTGAGCGTCGTGTAATGCTCTCGACTATTGGAGAACGTTGGCCTGAACATCTGTACGAGATGGACTACCTGAAAGAAGGCATCGGACTACGTGCGATGGCACAACGCGACCCCCTAGTGGAATACCAGCGTGAGGGCTACAGCATGTACCAGGCTATGCTTGATGCTATTCGTGAAGAGACCGTTAGTTACCTCTTCAATTTGGATTTGTCGAAACAGCGAACCAAGGCCTCGGCGGTGCAGCTTCAGTCTCCGAGCCGCCCAAAGTTCTTGCAGTACTCTGCACCCAATGAAGAAGGTGGCACCGATGTTCGTGTAGAGAACGCTGACTAGCAGCTTTTTCACTATTTTTATTATGCATGTGGGCACTCCCAAAAGCTTGGGGTGCCCACATCTGGTTATGCGGTTTAGATAAAGTGCAGTGCAGTAATATACCACCCGCCGTAGCGAGCCTGCACCCGCATTGCCATAGCCCTGGTTACAACACCGTCCGTGAGAATAATACATGCCTCATATGTCTCGTCATTAAGTCTTTGAGCACGGCTCCGCGCTACGTGCGGGGTCTTGGTAAAAGCGAGATAACTAGCATGTTGCTCTTGTGAGGAACGGCGCTGTTCCAACGCCGTGAAGCATTCGGGTGATAGCCAGTGTTTGAACTGCTGTGCGGATCGCTTTTTCATAAGAACCTCAAGAACCGCTAAACCTATGCCTGCGCAAAGCGACTCAATGCGTAGGGTTCCAGAATCGGAGCGCTTAAGAGGTCGCCCGTGAGATGCACTTTTCCGGGAACGAATGCGTGCCCTAACAGCGGTGTTCTGTGGCAACATATGGTGAGCTTTTCTATTCTGTTGATCTTGAGCGTACATATTGATCGGGGAAAGGACTACTCCATATTGTGATTGGACAAGATTTCCTGGCGCGGTCGATGGTGGTACATCGGGAATATCACTCTGTTGCGCTCTGGCGGCTGCTTCTTCGAGAAGATGGCTCTCGATCTTCTTGGAGAGATCGTGAAGAGAAATATTGATAGCGGTCATGATTTAGCTCCTTTGCATAGTGGTTGGGCATATCGGTCGAGAAGAAAAATAGCGTACTTATCGGTCAGGCAATGTGAGAGTTTGACCCGGATATAGGATATTGGGGTTATCCCCCATAACGTCCAGGTTGGCAGCGTGAATTCTCAGGGAGTATTCCAGAATCTCCGGAGGAGAGGCATTGTCGCTCAGCTCGTGGCAGGCAATGGACCAGAGAGAATCACCCACAACAACTTGGTGGCTGGAACGCGTAGTGTGGTTTCGAGATGCTGGTGCTACCTCTCTGGAAGGTGCGCCTTCTCGTTGGCCGCCGAAGAACGGGCTCAAACTCTGATGTTCTGCTTGAGGCTGGATTGGCGAGGGAACCGCCGGTTCGGCAGATATGTTTGGCGGCGGCGTACCATAGGGCTGCGCGTAGGGTGAAAGACTTGGAAGTTGCTGCTGGTGCTTTTTAACGGGTGCTGCCGGGCTCTCAGAAGACTCATGAGGAGAGGCGGAAGCCCCAGTAGCCTGCGGAGATGAGGCAGCAGCCTGGTAGAACGGAGAGTTCTGAGACGGTACCCCTTGAGGGGTTCCTGCGGCTGACTCCTGCGGTGAGGCATTCGCCTCCGTGCTGGGCGTAGAATTTTCCACAGATGCCTCTGACGACGACGAAGCCGAGTGGGCAGCAGGGGAAGCCGAAAGCTGATACGGCGCAGATATTGCAGGGCTGCTGATATTCGGATGCGCATCTGCGGCCTGTGCAGGTGCAAATGCCGCGCTAAGACCTAATGCTGCACCGCCTAGAGTAAGAATAGTGTTGCGTATATACCGGGGGAGCAGAAAAGTTCCACGATCCTCACGGTGGTGCAGGCGTATGGAACCGGCTCTGACTTTCAGAAGGTATCCAACACCGAGGATAACGCCAAGAGCCCACCAGAGCATGACGGCTGCAGAGAGGACTTCAACGCTTATCATCATAGCGTTTTCCAAACCCGTCAAAGATACAGATATAACGCGAACACTATGCGCTAGCACCCCTGAGAGAACGGATAGTGTGGGAACTCCGATGCTAAGCACTCCATCAAGGACGCTCATCTGAGCTTGTGACTTCATCGTATTCCCCCCTGGCGTTGGTAGTCGTTGATGTTCTTATATGTAATATTTACCGCGCCTACATAGTCGGTGTAAATCTGAAGGGGAGAATCTTAATCATTTAGTAATAATTCTCGAAGAAATGCTGATTTTTCGGGTCTTGTGGAGGTGCAATATGCCTCAAGACTTTAGAATACAGTAGGCTCATAGCATGAGAATGCAACGATTATTCCGAGATTTAGACATACAGTTTGAAGCGGAACAGCTTCGGACTCTTGAGAACCAGGCACAACGACGTGCCCGCATGCAGTATCTGGCGGTGACCATGCGTGAGCGATGTGCGGCTCAACATGGGAGCAGGATAAAAGTCTGTGGCACGGATGGGACGGTTCGTGAAGGGTGTCTTGAAGCGATTGGTCAAGGATGGATTCAGCTCAGCATAGGACGAGAGAATATCCTTATTCCAGAATCGAGCATCCTGTGGTGGGAATGCGAGAATCAAGCGGCAAAGGTCAAGGTTGATGTGCAGGCTCGTGCCTATAGGTTCAGCACGTCCGATGCTTGCTACGCCTTGATGATGGCGCAAGAGCCAGTGCGGGTATCTTGTGATTCGCCAGTAAACACGATGTTTGAAGGTGTTATCGCACGAGTTGGGGCAGACTTTATCGAAATGACGTTATCTCCATGCGAACCTTATTCCACATACTCCAATGCGCTGGCATATAAAGAACGGGGTGTGAGGATAATCCCCACATCCCGTATATGCGCTATTGTAACGGTCAATTAGTTGGCTTTGATTTTCGTCATTTTGCCGGAGGCGATGGCTTCTAGTGTCTGCTCGTGGCGTTCGTTAATGTACTCTTCGAAGCGTGTGCGCTCAATACGCCATTGGTTGCGACCACCAATTTGAATTGCTGGTAGTTCACCGCTACGAACGAGTGCTCGTACCTGGCTCAACGACACCTGCAACTCTTCGGCGACATCGCTGAGTGTCAAAAAACGTGGTGCAGACATGGTAAAAAATCCTTCCGCTACAGAGTCTTTGGGTCCCTTTGTGCTCTTGGGGAGCAGCTAATGTGTAGTTTCAGTATAGTCTACTAAATAGGCTTATGCCAGCTTATTTATGTACATAAGCCTGAAAAAATTATCTAGCTGCACATCTCATATTCATAGGTTTGTAGTTTAGATATTATGCACACAAAGAGATGATATCGCGCTCAAAGTTGTAATAATTGCTTTCAAGGTGTGCAGTGTGGTGCTATATAATTTAGGCGCTTGCTCCCTGATGAAAGCGCAGAAAACGGCTACAAACCACTAGGGTAGCGACACTTCCGGATGAAAGGTCTATGCAGTGAAGCATAATAAAATCTCCAGAACGAATATGCATCAATCTGAAGAAAGTAGTATGCGTATGCACAAGCCGGGTTTTAAGGACCCGAAGCTTATTGTTGGTCTTATCTTAATTCTGATTTCAATAGCGGGAGTTATTGGAATTATTAGAATTAATAATCAGACTTATACATATTACACTGCGAAGAATGATATTTCTATTGGGCAAAAGATTACTCCAGATATGCTGATTGAAAAACAGGTTAATCTGGGTGATAGTAAAGATCGCTATCTTTCACGTGAGCAACTTGAATCAGGAAAGTATATCGCTGTGCGGCAAATTCCTGCGGGGGAGCTTATTAGCTCGGCATCTGCACACGAGAATATCCAGGAGCGCAGACGGCTTGTTACAGTAACCCTTGATCGTGGAATAGCTTCTACTTTTAAAGCTGGCGAGCGTGTGGATATCTGGGTCATCTCCTCCGGCAAGGAAAAGCAGAAAGTGCCTGAGGGCGAAGGCAAAAACGAGGATATTGAGTCTGAACAAAAACCTCTTGTTCAGAATGCAGAAATATCAACTATTGCGGTTGATGAAGGGGTTTTGGGTGCGAACGGGCATGCCAATGTACAGCTTTGGATAGAATCCGAAAAGCTACCGGACATTCTGCATGCCATGTCATCAGAGACAAAAATTACCCTTGTGCCTATTGAATATAAATCTGAGGGGAACTAAGTGATCCATAATATCCCTCTGGTACTTTTAGGAGACGACGGTACCATCCTGAACGCTATCGAATCTCAACGGGGGCGTGTTAGCGTTGCTCGAAGCGCTCATACTTTTGCGGATGCTTTAGGCTATGCCCACGCCGGAATAGCGTGTGCTATTCTCAGCGTGGGTCTGCCCCAGGAAGCTACCGTATCTATTCTGCACGAACTGGACGAAGCAGATGTAAAATTTATTGCTTTGGTTCCTGAAGATACTCCGCTTCCGGATCTTGTTATGCCTCTTGCAACAGATACGGAACCGCATCAACTGCCAGCGGTAGTGGAAAAACTACTTGATGAGGCATCTGCTGAGCCTGAACAGGAGCTCGGCATAACTCCTCAAAAGGCGGAGAACGGGTATGGGTACGACTCGGGATATTCCGGACACTACGGATATGATACGCAGAATCTCTACAACGGGTCAGGAGAATACCTGCATCCCGATACTTCTGGATACGGCTATGCTCTAGTAAACCCGAATAGAAGCCAGACTGAACAAAGCAGCATGGATTTTCCATTGTCTTGCCCTTCGCAAGAGCAATTAAAAGCGTCGCAGCTTCAGGAAGGTTACGAAGCCTCTGCTTACTTTGAAAGTAATATGCAGCAGCCAACGCTGAACGAACTTAGAGATTCGCCCCGACAATACTATTCACAGTTTTCTGGGTCTCAATCCGAGGCCGTAGAAGCTGAAAATCGAGGAACTATTGTTGCTGTGTGGGGTACAGGGGGAGCGCCTGGGCGTAGCACTTTAGCGCTTAACCTAGCGAACTGCGCTGCCGCTGAGGGGATGCGTGTATGCTTAGTCGATGCCGATACCTATAACCCCTCATTAAGCCCTCTTTTAGGTCTTCTAGACGATTATTCTGGTATCGCACAGCTGTGTCATTTTATCGAGCGTGGGCAGCTTGACACCCAGATTAGCGATGAGGCAATTAGCACTCTGCGGGTGGGAAAGTATTATCTTGATTTTTTGAGCGGTATCACTCGTCCCGATCGCTGGCCTGAGCTGCGAACGCGTGCGCTCCGCGATAGTATAAAGTGGCTTGCGCATCGCTATGATGTCATTATTCTTGACACAGCAGCATGTCTTGAGTCAGATACCGAGCTTGGTTTTGCGCAGGCTGGTCCCCGCCGCAATGGTGCTGCTATAACGGCTCTTGAAATGGCGGATCATATTGTATTACTGGGAAACGCCGATATTATCGGTATCCCTCGAACGATCCGTGCGTATGACCAAATGCATGAAGGTGCCTGTACGCTTCGTGATACTGTCAAGGTTCATATCTGGCTCAACAAGGTTCGTGCTGAGGCAACCGGACGGGACGCGGAACGAGAACTGGCGAATACCTGGCAGCGTTTTGGGCCGCGAAACCCTATTTCGGGGTTTTTACCGTATGATCGGAAAACTGTGGATCGGGCATGGTTTCGTGGGCAGACTCTTCTGGAGTATGCGCCCAGAAGCCCGCTTATTGTTGGGATTCGCAAGCTATACACATCGTTGGGCCTTAGGAAACTGAGGTGAGCCTTTTCTCGGGATACGAAACCGAAAAGTAACAATAGGGTCTATTGCGCATGAATACGGCGTAAAAACTATAAACTCTCCACGTTATATATCCAGAAAACATGGTTGAACCGTAGAATAGGTTAGACGTATTCAACTTCTTGGGAGAGCCCAATGTCTTTTACAGAGAGTAATCTCAGCCCTGGTGGTTTCGGTCCTGGTGATACCGAGTGGATTCACCTCATCATCGGGGAGTGGCAGATTATTGCCGATATTGCTCAGAGTGACCTTGTTGTATGGTTCCCCACTGACTATGTGGTGGCTGATGGGAGCGGGCCGGATAGCGTTTCTGGACCGTCGGCGTCCAGCGGGTTTTCAGCAATAGCACATGTGCGCCCGTCTAACGTTCACACTCTGTTTCATCACGATATTGTGGATCACACGATGGACGATAATATCTGCGATGAAGCACGTAAATCTTGGCATACCCAGAAGATTGTTCATCATGTTATGGAAGCCGGGCCCAATATGCGCCCCGGAGTGAAAGTGACCTTTGTGCCGATAGTGCGTAATAGCCGTACTATTGCGCTTCTGAGTATGCATACGATTCCCACTGTAGTGCGGGCATCATCTCAAGCTGAAGAAATCTATAACTGGGTTACCGAGAATATGCTTGAGATGATTCACCTTGGTATTTGGCCTGATCCTCTGGCGCAGGAGAATAATACTCGTGGTAATCCGCGTGCCATTGATGGAATTATCGTCATTAATCCACAGGGTCAGGTCGTTTTGGCCTCACCCAATGCAAACTCAATGTATGCGCGCTTGGGGCTAGGTGACCATCTTGAGAACCTCAACCTGGCGGATGTTACCCGAGATATGCTTCCTTCTGGGGAGGAAGCTGATGAGACTTTGCAGCTCGTTTTAGCGGGCCGTGCGGATATACGTACTGAACTTACGATTGGCCGCACTCGAGTAACGATGCGCTCTATTCCACTCGTGCATAGTACTACTTTTCGGCTGGAACGTCGTGGTGCACTTATTTTGTGCCGTGATGTCACTGAGCTGCGTCGTCGCGAGCTGGAGCTTATGACAAAAGATGCAACAATCCGAGAGATTCACCATCGTGTTAAGAATAATCTTCAAACGGTTTCGGCGCTTTTACGGTTGCAGTCGCGGCGCATGACAACACCTGAAGCAAAGCAGGGACTGGAACAAGCTATGCGACGCGTGGCTACAATTGCAACGGTGCATGAAGCTCTATCGCAGGGGTTAACGCAGAGTGTAGATTTTGATGAGCTTATCGAGCGGCAATTCCATATTGCTGCCGAGCTCGCTTCTCCCGGGCAGACCGTAGATACAGAGCTCTTGGGGCACTTTGGGTTACTCCCTAGTCAGTTTGCCACTCCGCTTGCCCTAGTTATCAACGAGGTTGTTGCAAATGCTGTGGAGCATGGACTGAACGGTGAAACTGGGCGTGTGACTCTTGAAGGGTGCCGAAACATCAATGAGCAGGGGGATAATACCCTGACCGTTATTATTACGGACAACGGCAGAGGTATGGGGGATGACCCCATCGAAGAATCTGGTGCGGATGCATACCGGCCTACAGCGGAGCATGAAGGATTAGGAATGCAGATCGTACGTACTCTAGTTGCCAGTGAGCTTAACGGCTCGATCCGTTGGGAAGCGAATGAGCCTTCGGGCACGCGCGTTATTATCAACGCCGTCTTGAGTTAGTACGACGTCGTATTTTGGTATGAAGAAAATAGCAGAAGCCCGGTGTCACTCCTGCCGGAAGTAGGAGTGACACCGGGCTTCTACTTTGAGAATACGCGCTTATAGTTAGGAAGCACGGCGGGCACGAGCGGCGCGACGTTTCATCGCACGACGCTCATCCTCGCTGGTACCTCCCCAAACGCCAGAATCTTGACCGGTTTCGATAGCCCATTTGAGGCATACGTCAATAACCTCGCACGAGCGGCAAACAGTTTTTGCCTCTTCAATCTGCAAGAGAGCAGGCCCGGTGTTTCCAACAGGGAAAAATAGTTCTGGATCCTTATCCAAGCAAGCAGCACGGCTACGCCAATCCACAGCTGGACCTCCTTCTATCTTATGGTTTGCTCGTGCTTCGCTACTGCACGGTAGCTGACAACAAGCGATAACTTAACTTGTTCTGTGTGCGTGTAGGCAAATCTTTACGTCAATAAGTGGTGCAAAAATTTGACTTATCAACTTTCGCATGGATATTCCTCTCTGACAAGGGGTTTTCCGAAAAAAATCTTAAAATTTTGGAGGTTTGCATCACTTAGGGTCTCCTTGTATCTAAGTTTCAATACTTAAGAAACTCCTATAACTATGTTCAAAAATCATGAAAGAAGAGCAAATTATGTGAACTTCTACGAATGCACGACATAAAACGTCAGACCATGCGTGCTTAACGACTGCCAGTTAGAATTAAAAGCCTATAAGCCTCGCATCTGAGCCCACCGCAAGGAGAGTACGATGGGGAAGACCACCAACACGATGAAAGCACGCATCACCGTACCGATTACTGTAAAAATAACCTCCGGTATATTAGGATTTTTTGCCGTCGTGCTTGTGTACCGCGGAATTATCGCACCCTTCATCATGAATGACTCTGAGAGGAACGCAGATCGTATCGTCAACAGTCTCATTCAAGTTGCTTTGGGGGTAGGCATCATGTTCTGCGCTGTTCGTTTCTATCAGGGACATGCTCGTATCTGGGTGATGCTCATCAGCCTGTGTGCTGCTTTTGTAGGTGCTTCTAACCTCTCCATATACTTTAGTCTTACCCCAGAAGTACAAGCTGCTGCCGTAACATTTTTAGTGATTAACTGTGTGGAAATTCTCTTAGCTGGAACGGCATTCGCGCTCCTCTTCACCCGTGCAACCCGAGAATATACACTCAAAGTTACTGAGGAAGAGGAACGAGAATTATCCCGTTATGCGGGTCGATAAATTTACTCTTGATAAGCCTGAACGGCATTATGTGCAGACTGATACACCTCATCGGGAACCTGAAAAGCCTGTACACGGCCCGCATCCACAAGTGCTCCGCGCCCAGCCGGTAACATCCCCTCGGTATACATATCGCGTGGGATCTCATGCAAAGAACAAATGTCCCCATCAGAGATAGAGGTAGGAGCCAGAAGAACCGCTCGCGAGCATCCAGAAAGTGCCGTCAAAATGGGGGATGAATGCCACCGGGCCCATGGCGTATATGCTACCCAAACAGCCCTGAAACGCGGTCCGAGCTCAAGAAGTACCTGCTGAGTGGCTGCCGGTATATAGGCAAGATCATCAATGAGAATCAGAGTTTTCTCGGGATCTTGTACCGACTCGCACATCTGGCGAATTTTCTGGGCATCGGGTGGGGTGTTCCCATTGATGTAGAGAGCTCCCAGATGCGGGTTAAGCATTCGAAGCGCAGAAAGAAAATGTGTTTTACCTGAGGCCCGGGAACCCACAACGGGTATAAAAACGCCTTCCTTGGCCTGAAGAAAGCTAGGAGTGCCCGTACGGGAGTAGCCGCACAATATATGTGTTCCCTGGGCGTTGTAGCCTCTATGCCACATGACGATTGTCTCTAGCTGTGGCATGGGAAAAGTCTGCGGGAACTGACGGAGTGAGAGCGACTTATCGCATGAAAAGTCGGAGTTACCCGATTGCAGCTCGATGATATTTTCACATGAGGTCACGACAGGGCACAACGTTGATGCTTCCAGAGGAACATCACCCACAAGGGCGGTATTGAGCCCGCCTTCGATCGCAAAATGTGTGGCGTTCGGTAGAGGATAGCTCTTAGAAGACTTGCGCAGTAAATCCGATTCCACAAACCTGCGGCTGAGAAGGGTTGAATATGCGACCGAATTGAACCTGCCTCGCAGAGGAAGAGCTGAGGTAAAAACAACCTGGTAGCCCTCACGGTGGCTTTGAGCCAATACATCGTAGAGATATGACTCCGTCTGGGGGTCTCTCATGAGCATTTCAAGCCATCCATCAACTCCGTCACAGATGAGCAGAGGCTGCTGAGTGCTCTGGTCAGCATGATGACTCGAACGTATTTTTTCGAGGCAGAATCGAAGATGCTGAGGCTCATGGGGGCCAACGAGTACGGCAAGACTATCTGCGTACGAGTACAGGCGTCGATGATACCCGGCATCTGAGGTGAGAACATAGACAGGGTTCTGCCGCGCAATAGCCTGGGCTATGAGCGCGTTTATGATTGCGGTGCGTTCGGGAACAGTTCCTAGCACGGCAAGGGCACCCGGATGCGCCTCCAAATTCAGCCGGATAGGCTGCCGCTTACCGTACTGCGGGATTTCGATGGCGCCCAAAAGATAACCGTGTCCACGTGCGCCGTCTGAGCCGAGGATTTGATGAAGACCGGTATCAAGGGTACGGGTTAGAGGAAAATTCTCCGGTAACGCTTGCGGTATAGGAGTATACCGTGCGCGGGCATAAGCAACACTGCTTGGATTCTGCTCGGACTGGTCAACAAACGCAGGGCTCTTGTGCGAAGACAGGTATAAGTCACGAATACTGTGCACGGCACGGGTTAGGAGCGTATCCTCACCTTCGGTTGAAACTTGTTGTACGGAAGGTATCTCGTTTAGGGGAACCCATCCCGGAGTCTCCCACCGATATATCTGTTGGAAGTCCGCATGTTGCTGCGGAAGAGCGTCCACAAGTGGGGCACGGAAAGCTAGAATACGACCATCTGGAAGACTGACATATCCAGCCCCGGGAGAGGACGCGGAAATATGCGCGGCCTTTTCATGCCCTAAGAGATTGTATGAATCCTGTGCAGATGCCACACGCAAACAGATGTTTGTAGCAATATTGGCCCGAATATCCTGTGAAATACTTCCCTGAGGTCGTTGAGTTGCCAAGAGCAGGTGAATACCTAAGGAACGACCAATAGTAGCGATGCGCATTAGCTCGGTCATAGCATCCGGCATAGACTCAACGAGCATACGGAACTCATCGACCACAATCACAACTTCCGGGTACTGTGGTGTTTTGCCCGCTGAAGCGCACAACCGCAGGTAGTCATGATAAGAATTTACCCCTAAGTTGCGTAAATCAAGCTCACGTCGGTTCACATCGGCACGTAAAAACTCAAGCGCGCGGCGAACGGCGGCAACATCGAAATCGCTCAGCAAACTGAGTGTATGGGGAAGCTCAGCCAGAGGACCAAGCCCGGCGGAACCCTTGAAATCTACCAGAATAAGCCCCAGCCGTTCTGGGGAATACCGCAGAGCCGCACTGAGGATGAGCGAACGCAAAAGTTGAGATTTTCCTGCGCCGGTGGTGCCTCCCAGAAGCCAATGTGGGCCGTGTGTTGTGAACCCAATATCGCAAAATCCTTCGGTGGTGGCCCCTAAAAGACAACGAATATCCTCTGCGTAGCGGTTGTGTTCCCACCGCTGAAGACACTGCTCGTAGAGGAGATTCGTAGACTGCTGGGTAAGCTCAGAGAAAGCAAGCGTGCGTGCATGGACCGAAGCAGCGCCGTGTCCTGATCCTGCGGGAGATGACGCCTGGACCGCAGATAAAGCCCCCAAAGTACGAATGTATGTGTCAGTACTGAGCCCATCCGCTGTAGCACATATATCGTGCAGGTCTAAGGGGTGGTTCTGAACGATCCCTTCGTGAGGCGTAAGTCCTGCGTGTTGAGAAGAACCGGTGATTTTGTGGGCTGTATCATCAGTGATGTTGCCGCGAAGCAGATATTGCACAGATTCTAGGTAATCGCCGTGGGTATGTACCTGCAGGTGGGGTATATGGGTGAATACCGAAGCAGAGCGAGGTGAATCAATGGTTCCACGGGCGATAGGCATGTGAACAATGCATAACCTTGCTCCCTGCGCGGCTCGTTTAATCAACGCAGCCGGTATGGAACGCACTAGTGATGCGGAAATGATGAAAAGTCGGTCGTCTCCAGCTTCCTGTGAAGTCGATAAGGCTGTTCCTGGACGTTCTGCAGCATCACATATCTTTTCGAGAATATGGTGAGCCTGAGACGCACCCTCGTGAAGAAACACACGGGGGCAGACACCTAAGGAACGCAAAGCACCGTAAAGCGGTGTTTCGGCATGCTCAGCATCGGTTATGACCGTGATGGTATCGCGTGCATGGGCTACAAGCTGTACTAAATAAGCATGAAGATGTTCGGCACGCAGCAATACGTCGTGAGGTAAGCCTGGTACTGGGATCGGAATATAATGTGGAGCCTGTGGATGCGGGGAAATCTTCTCAAATCGTACGTTTCGCCCCGAAATATAGGGGAGACGAGGACCGTATCCTAGGACCACAGCAGGTGACCGTGCAGCGTCAGGAGCCGCTGCGTGCAACAGTGTTCCTGCTGTCGGCAGTGCCTGTGCTCGTTCTAACTCTTGCTTTGCGCTGCTCTTCACCAACGCAGCGGCACCGCGGTTTTCCGCTCTGCCCCCGAAAAAATGCATCAGCATAAAAAGTGAAGAAGCCACAGACATGAGCAAGAAAATCCACATACCTGTAAAAAGGGCGAAGGCCACGCCCGCCACGAGCGGTAACAGGATAGTCATCAGCATCATGCCCAGTTTTCGGGGAGCGGGCGGATTAACAATAACCGGAGTAAAAGGCGAAGAATCGTGTGAGGGCGTGAGAAGCTCCGGGGCTTTTCCAGGAGGACAGATGACACACAGTGAAGTACCTACCATAAAAGGTTTGTTCCACTGTAGAATTTGAGGCTTTGGGCGCGCATGGGAGCCGGTTCTTTGCGCAGTCCCCTCCGGTTCTAGAACCCTGAGAGTCACCCCTGAACCAGAAGCATCAAATTCGGCGTGGCGTGGCTTGATATACGGATCATTGAGTGAAATACCGCTACGCGTTTCGGAGCGGCCTAGAACGGTTAACCCACGAGGGAGTGAGAAGGAGCGGCCCGCATCTGGTCCCCGAAGTACGCAAAGAGTACTAACCGATGCTGGTCTCTCATCGGAAGGTTGCTCGGGTTTGATCCAGGCTCCATGTATCAGAGGTGCGGCTGCAGCCACGCAATCTTCTAAACGAGTGGAATCACCGCTAGGAGAAAAGACACTATATACATTTTTAGAGGGCGAAATTATGTGTTGTACCTGTGCCCCCGAGGTCTGCTCGGAACATTCAAGAGATAAGAGGCTTGGATAGAAATCGTGATCAGTCAAGCGCTCCTGGGCGCTCACATCTGCGATATCAGGGGTGTGGAAAAGCCGAAGTTTCATATTTCTATATCAGTCGGTATGCCATGTGCTTTCAACCGCTTTGTTGTGGTTCTGTGGATAACGTGTGAGATTCAGATGTGATGAGCAGGTTATCCACAGATATTTTGGAAATTTACCGGTAATAACGACGAAAAACCGGAAATATTACGTGATGTGCAGGCTCGCGTGATTGCCTCGGAGAGAGGTTGCATAGACGTGCAGTTTGAACCAAAAGTTGAGACACTCCGTATACCTCAGCCCGGTTCTTCGGTAGGATTGGTACACTCGAATTTCGGAATTATCGCTTATACCGTGTGCGTCGTGGGTTTAAACCCCCAGTCTGCTGTACCGGGAAAATATGCAACTGACGGTGTTATCGGGTAACTTTAGATAATGACTAAAATCGTTGTGTCAGTGGCAGCGTATGCCGTAAACACAACAGAATTGGCTCCCTTGCACAGGGCGTCTACGGCAGGTGAATTCGTTGATATAACGCGAGTTCCCATGACATACAGGAGTAAATAATGACTGCGGATCTCGTGGTTGTCGGATCCGGCCTTTTCGGTCTGACCATTGCAGAACAGGCAGCGACCGAATTGGGCCTGAAGGTCGTTCTGCTGGATCGTCGTTCTCATATCGGCGGTAATGCATACAGCGAGAATGAAGAGCAGACTGGTATTGAGGTGCACCGCTATGGTGCTCACCTTTTCCATACCTCCAACGAGCGTGTCTGGGAATATGTAAACCGATTTACTGGGTTCACCAATTACGTGCACCGTGTATACACTCGTCACAACGGTATTGTGTACCCCATGCCTATTAACCTGGGCACCATTAACCAGTTCTTTAACGCTGCTTACTCTCCCGCAGAAGCAAAGGCGCTCATTGCAGAACAAGCTGGCGAACTGGCAGGTACCGACCCGCAAAACCTCAACGACAAAGGTATTTCACTCATCGGGCGCCCACTTTACGAAGCCTTTATTAAACACTACACCGCCAAACAATGGCAGACCCCGCCGGAGGAACTGCCTGCATCCATTATTTCGCGTCTGCCTGTGCGGTACACCTACGACAATCGTTACTTCAACGATAAATATGAAGGTCTACCGGTCGACGGGTATGCAGCGTGGCTGGAACGCATGGCGGCGCATCCGAATATTGAAGTTCGTCTGAATACGGACTTCTTCTCGGATGATCATGAGTATTCTCGTGAGAAGGTTCTGGGGCAGATTCCTGTGGTTTACACCGGTCCCGTCGATCGTTACTTCGATTATGCAGAGGGCGACCTCTCATGGCGCACCATTGATCTGGAAGAAGAAGTTCTGCCGATTGAAGATTTCCAGGGCTGTTCCGTGATGAACTATCCTGATGCGGATGTTCCTTTTACCCGTATTCACGAGTTCCGTCACTTCCACCCCGAGCGTGATTACACCAAGGATGCAACCGTTATTATGCGCGAATACTCACGCTTTGCAAATAAGGGCGATGAGCCTTATTACCCGGTAAATACCTCTGTAGACCGTGAAAAACTTTTGAAGTACCGCGATCTGGCAAAGGGCGAGCAGAACGTTCTTTTTGGGGGTCGTCTGGGTACTTACAAGTACCTCGATATGCATATGGCGATCGGCGCGGCGCTGTCGATGTTTGATAACAAGATTCGTCCGCACTTTGCACAGGGTGCCAAGATTGAATCTGGTGGAGTTGACGCATAATTATGGCTGAAACTCAAACTCTGAAAACCCTGCAGCGCGTTATTTTCCCTAGCGCGGTTGAAACCGACGTGGTACCCCTGTATGTGGATGCTGGCGTAGCCGCTGGCGTTCAGTTGCCAACCCGTATTGATGGTGACGCTACCACGAGTATTACAGAGGCGGCGCAGGTACAGGAACAAAGTGCCGCTAATATCGCTGCTAACCGAACCGCAGCTGAAGGCCTTATCGGTCGTCGCTCCATCAACGTTAATCCTGGGCAAAGTCTCTCATTTGGCACCTATTTCAATGCGTTCCCAGCATCGTATTGGCGCCGTTGGACCGATCTTAAAGAGGTCGTACTGAGCGTCCAAACCCGTGGCGAAGGCATGGTGATCGTATACAAATCCAACGGTCGTGGTGTTATTCAGCGCGTGGATGCAAAGCTCCTTTCGGGGGACGAAACATCAATCTTTACCCTGCCCCTAGCGCCTTTCGGCGATGGAGGTTGGTATTGGTTTGATCTTTCTGGAACTGAAGATCTTGAGCTGGTTGAGGCTAATTGGCTAGGTGATATTGAGCCCCGTGCTGACGTTCAGGCCGGTCAAGCAACGGTTCAGATTACGACCATGAATAAGGTCGATTATTGTATTGACAACATTCGTACGCTTGGCAATAGCCCCGAAATTTTTGATGCCGTCCACGAGTTCCTAATTGTTGATCAGGGCAGTTCGAAGGTGCAGGATCACGAAGAATTCGAGGAGGTCGTTAAGCCCCTTGCCGGTAAGTTCCGCATCATTAACCAGGGGAATCTAGGCGGCTCTGGTGGTTTCTCACGTGGTATGTTCGAGGCAGTCAAGAACGGCAGCGATTATGTGCTTCTGCTTGATGACGACGTGATCGTGGAGCCAGAAGCAATTTTGCGCATGGTGACTTTCGCGAACTATTGTAAAGACCCCACAATTGTGGGTGCGCACATGTTCGATATGTTCGACCGTTCGGTACTTCATGCATTCGGCGAAGTCGTTGATCCGTGGCGTAACTTCTACGCGAAGCCTCACGAGGATATGGCGATGGGTCACGACTTAGGCCGCAGCAACCTGCGCAGCACGCACTGGCTGCATCGTCGTGTAGACGTGGATTATAACGGTTGGTGGATGTGTCTTATCCCAACTTCGGTAATCCGCAAGATCGGCCTGTCGTTACCGCTTTTCCTTAAATGGGATGACGCTGAGTATGGCTTGCGCGCGAAGGCTGCTGGTATCCCTACAGTGTCCTTCCCGGGAGCAGGTGTATGGCACGTTTCATGGACCGATAAGGATGACTCGGTGGGCTGGCAGGCTTACTATCATGAACGTAACCGCCTGATTACCGCGCTGTTGCATTCTCCCTTCGATAAGGGTGGCCGCGTGCTGGTTGACTCCATGTTCTTGGACGTCAAGCACACGTTGTCAATGCAGTATTACACTCAAGCAGGCCGCCTCATGGCGCTGGAAGATTTGCTGGCCGGACCGGAACACTTGCATGAGTCACTTTCGGCTCGTTTACCGGTAATTCGTCAGTTGGCGGGGGAGTACCCGGAGTCTCAGATGAAGCCGAATGTGGACGACTTTCCCACAGTTAAATCGAAGAAGCCGCCTTTCCGCGGCCGCCGCAATTTCAAGTCACCGGGATATAAGAAACTTGTGCCGTGGACCGCAAGAACGGTTGCACGTCAGCTGTTCAAACCCGTAGATGATGAAGCGAAAGAACATCCGCAGATTCAACTTAACTACGGGGAAACTAACTGGTGGACGCTGTCTAAGTTTGATTCAGCACTGGCCACGAACGCGGAGGGAACCGGATTGTTCTGGTATCGCCGTGATCCCCAGCAGCTGCGGTCAAAGCTGATTCACGCTACCAGATTGCACGCGAAGATCATTAAAGATTGGGAGCAGTTGCGCAAGCGGTATCAAGATGCTGCAGCCGATGTCGCTTCCTATGATGCATGGGCAGAAACTTTTGCAAAGCATACGGAGTCTGAACTTAAGCGATGAGCACTTTGCACGATGAACCTTTGAAAGCCCCCGGTCGCGGGCGGGGAATCCTGGATGCCATTCGTAATCGGTACCTTTTGAGGCTACTGGTTGATAAGGAAATCCAGGTTCGCTACCGTGGCTCGGTTCTAGGGATCCTGTGGTCTTACATTAAGCCGGGCGTCCAGTTCGGCGTGTTCTATGTTGCCATGGGCTTATTCTTAGGCTTGGAACGAGGAATGCACAACTATGCGATCTACCTGTTTTCGGGCATGATCGTGATTAACTTCTTCTCAGAAGGATTCGGGAACGGTGCCCGCACGATGGTGGTTAACAGCGCCCTGATTCGGAAGATTTATCTTCCGAGGGAGCTCTTCTCACTTTCAACTGTGTGGGTGGCGGTAGTACATTTCATACCCCAAATCGTGGTGATGCTCATCGCTTGCTTCTTTGCGGGATGGCGTCCTGGGCTGCGCAATATTGCCGCGATTTTTGCCGGGATGGCTATCGTGATGCTTCTGTCCTACGGCCTGGGGCTCATCTTTGGTGTGGCAAACGTGTTCTTCCGCGACTCCGAGAATATCGTTGATATGCTTCTGATGGTAGCAACATGGTTCTCCCCGGTATTGTACTCCTGGACCATGGTACGTGACACTCTGTATCCGTGGGTTTTCAACGTGTTTATGTTGAACCCACTGACTGTTGCGGTTGAACTTTTCCACTACGGTTTTTGGCGCCCTACGGCAGACCTCGAAAAGTCGGGACATTTTGCTGAGATTGTTCCGCATCTGTTTAGTTTCTGGACTCCGGTAGGTATTGGTATTTCCTTACTAACCGTTCTAATCGGCGATTTGCTCTTCCGTAAGTTTGAGGGCAACTTCGCTCAGGAGCTCTGATTCTTGTGAAGATTGAGAAAATAGATCTGCCTGAGATTGATCCGAATGCTCCGGTTGTTATTCAAGTCGATGAGCTCGTTAAAAGCTTTGTGCTGCGTCATACGCGTTCTATGAAAGAAGCCTTTGTATGGCTTATGAAGGGGCGTAAAGGCGACCTGTCTGAGAAGTTTAACGCTCTCAATGGTATTACTCTGAATGTAAAACAGGGTGAACGTGTGGCACTTTTGGGGCTCAATGGCTCCGGTAAATCAACCCTTTTGAAGCTGATTTCCGGTGTGATGCAGCCTGAAGGCGGACAGGTTCTCAACCGCGGTAAAATCGCGGGCCTTATTGAGGTGGGTGCAGGCTTTCATCCCGACCTCACGGGGCGCGATAATGTATTCCTCAATGGCGCTATTCTGGGTATGACCAAAAAAGAGATTGAAGATGCCTTTGACGATATTGTGGCATTCTCTGAAATTGAGGAATTTATTGATACCGAGGTGAAGTTTTATTCATCCGGTATGTACCTGCGTCTTGCGTTTTCGGTAGCTGTGCATACTAACCCAGATATTTTCTTGGTGGATGAGATTCTGGCGGTTGGCGATGAACCTTTCCAAAAGAAATGTATTGCAAGGATTCAAGAGCTCATCCAAGCGGGCAAGACTCTGGTTGTCGTAAGTCATGACCTCGACCTGGTATCACAGATATGTGATCGCGGTGTAGTACTTGACCACGGTAATTTAAGTTTCGACGGGGACATCAAGGATGCGGTCAAGATGATTCGTGGCTAGGGCCTCTAGGCTCTTGTATGTTTTGACGGGGTGAGGGGAGAACAACCATAATGGTTGTTCTCCCCTCACCCCGTCTACGCATTAATTGACAGCCCTATAAGTCTTAGCAGGAGAGTCAGAAATTATTCGAGGAACATTACGCATAAAATATATGTAGTTTTGGTGAATGTTTTCCAGTGGATATATTGTGACATCAACGCGAAATTTTTGATTTAAGAGAGCGTTGAGAATACCAACCACACTAAACTTCACCGGGAGAACATCAATGGAGACCCCGAGATCTGCTGTCGTGCCAGATTATTATTCTCTGCTCGATGCCGAGATCCGTGATGCGATTCGCGACGGAGACCTTGACCCTTACACGTCACAGGATGCCGTCGAAGGGCTCATTAGAAGTACTGTTTCCGCCTACGAAAGACGGATGGTACGCGCTTCCCTTCCTCCTCTTGAGAACGTCGAAGAGATTATCCATCGACTGCGTAACGATCTCTGCGGATATGGCCCGCTTCAGCCTTATTTTGATGATGAAGAGGTCGAAGAAATCTGGATCAATTCACCCGATGAAATCTTTGTGGCTCGTGCTGGCGAGAGTGAACTGACAGGGCTGCACCTCAGCGATGAGGCTATTCAACAGCTCTTGGAACGTATGCTCAAGCCTTCGGGACGACGTGTCGATTTATCATCTCCCTTCGTCGATGCTTCGTTACCGGATGGATCTCGTCTGCACGCCGTGATTCCCGATATTACGAGAGCCCACACCTCCCTCAACATTCGTAAATTTGTGGTGCGCGCCAAACGTCTTCCCGACCTCGTAAAGCTTGGTTCCCTGAGCACGGGAGCCGCATCGTTTTTACATGCTGCTGTCGAAAGCGGAGTCAATATTTTAGTGTCCGGGGCTACTCAAGCGGGTAAAACCACAATGCTAAATTGTTTGGCAGCATCTATACCGCCGCGTGAACGGGTGGTGACCTGTGAAGAAATCTTTGAGCTTTCTATTCCTCTGCGCGATGTTGTTGGAATGCAATGCAGACAGCCTAATCTAGAGGGTAAAGGCGCAATAGCTCTTCGCCGCCTAGTCAAAGAGGCTCTGCGTATGAGACCGGATCGACTACTCATTGGCGAGGTTCGCGAAGCGGAATCCCTCGATATGCTCATCGCTCTTAACGCGGGTTTACCGGGTATGTGTACTATTCACGCGAATTCTGCACGGGATGCAGTCACTAAAATTTGTACTCTTCCGTTGCTGGCAGGAGACAACATCTCATCCGCCTTCGTGGTGCCCACTGTAGCGAGCTGTTTCGACCTCGTAATTCATTGTGGCCGCGACACTCACGGGCATCGTCAGGTAGAAGAGATCTATATGTTGGGCGGTCGTGTAGAAGACGGCGTCATTGAGATGTCACCGCTTTTTACCCGTCAACAAGGTGAAATGGTGTGCGTAGCCTTAGAAATCCCAACACCCGAAAAATGGGTTCGCGCCGGACACCGGCCCGATCAAGTATTAGCAGCAGCAAAGGTAGGACGCTAATGGGTGTTATCTATGGCTTAGCAATGGGGATCGGGGTTTTCCTCGTATGGTGGTCATGCTGGAGCATGCCGCAAGGAGCCGTCAAGACTGAACGGGAACCGAAGATAGCGGTAACTCTTCGTAAAGCTGGGATGCACACTATTACTCCCTCGGCTTTTACCGGAGTGAGTATCCTCAGTGGGGTCTTAGCAGGAGTGCTTCTTTTCGCCCTGACCGGGCTGTGGAGTTTCGCCTTCCTAGGGATGGGAGGTGGTTTCATCATGCCTCGCGTGGTTGTGAATCATCGTGCGAAAGTGCGTGAGGGTAAACTCTGGCAGCTCTGGCCGGATGCCGTTGATCACTTACGATCGGCTATCCGCGCTGGGCTTTCACTGCCAGAGGCCCTTATCCAGCTTTCGTACCGCGGACCGTATGAACTCCGAGAGGCTTTTGCACGTTTTGGATCGGATTATCGTGCAACCGGTGACTTTGTAGCTTCCTTGAATCGGCTCAAGGAGTATGTTGCTGATCCAGTCGCCGATAATATCGTTGAAGCACTCAAAATAGCACGTGAAGTCGGCGGCAGTGACTTGGGACGACTACTGGGCACATTGAGTAATTTCTTACGAGAAAATGCGCGTACCCGAGCAGAACTTCAAGCACGCCAATCTTGGACTGTCAACGCCGCCCGGTTAGCCTGTGTTGCTCCATGGGTAGTACTGATGCTGATGGCCACACAGCCTGCGGTTCGAAATATTTATAACTCTTTTGCCGGTTTCGTTCTTATGTTCGCGGGTGCTGGACTGTCGGTAATCGCGTACCGCATCATGCTCCGTATCGGGGCGCTACCTCAAGAAAGGAGGGTTTTTGCATGAACTTTGCTATTATCTTCGGGCTTTTCTTCGCGTTTGGTGTAATGCTCATAGCATCTTCATTGCGTAAGAGACGCGGGCCGAACTTTGGAGAACGTATTGCGCCGCAGATGCGCTCCGTTTCGATACGCGAATCCCTGCACCGTGAGAATCAGGCCTCAGGAACTAGCATTTTAGATGCCCTTTATTCGTTCCTGGAACCTATGATGCAGTCGTTCCTAGGGCGGGTACGTTCTACAGAGTCTAGGGACGAAGCCCTTGCTGCTCGCTTGCACCGCGCGGGAAGTGATCAGACTGTAAGTGCTTTTCGTGCCGAACAAATCCTCTGGGCGGTTAGTTCGGTGGCCCTTTTAGGAGTATTGAGCGTTATTGGGCTGTTGGAAAACCAATTGTCACTCTGGAGCGGCCTGATGCTCATTATCCTGGGTGGTGTTACCGGTTTTTTGGCGCGAGACTGGTGGCTGGGCCAGATTATTGTACGTCGTGAGAAACAGCTCATTGCGGAGTTTCCCGCGCTTGCAGAGATGATGGCGCTTTCGGTGGCTGCGGGTGAATCTGCTCTTGCTTCCCTGGAGCGCATTTGCCGTACATCTCGCGGGGAATTGGCCCGAGAATTTAACGATATTCTTGCGCAAACGCGAGCCGGATCCAGCCTACTGGCGGCGCTCAACGAATTCGCACAGAGTACACAAATTCCAGCCCTTAGCCGATTTGTCGATGGTGTAGCCGTAGCCATCGAACGCGGTACTCCTTTGGCAGATGTTCTACGGGCACAGGCCCAAGATGTGCGCGACAACGCGAAACGCGAGCTTCTCGAAGTAGCCGGGAAAAAGGAGATCGCCATGTTGGCGCCTGTCGTATTTTTAATTCTGCCTTTGACCGTAGTCTTCGCGATTTTCCCCGGTCTTTCACTGATGAAACTTGCGTTTTAACGCATCACAACCTCGCCCCTAAGGCGGGTTCCAAATAGCTCAATCACATAAGGAAAATACCATGTTTACTCAACTTCGTATGTTGTTTCTGTCTGTTCCCGGTATTGCTTTTCTGCTTGCCTCTTATAGAGGCATGCATGACGACCCAGAACGCGGAGATGTACCCGGATGGGTCATGATTACCATGATGAGCGCGATCCTTGTCGCCGCGATTTTAGCTATTGCCCAACCGGCTCTGATCAAGATGTTTAACGACGCTATCGCACTTATTCGTCCCTAGTCGTATGAGCCGACATCAAAAACAAGAGCTTGCAGCACCGCCGTCAGAACGAGGGGATGCCAGCACTGAGTTCGTCATGGTTTCTGCTCTCTTAGTACTGCTGACCGTCGCAATTTTGCAGGTTTCCTATGCATTTTACACGCGCAATATTCTGTTGGATGCGGCAAGCGCGGGCGCTCGCTACGGAACGTTGTACGACCGCACCCCTGAGGAAGGTCGGGAACGAGCAGAGCAGATTATTCGGGGGAATTTGCCTGAGAATTATGCGCAAGATGTTCATACGTCGGTGTATGTTGATCCGTCTGGAATTCGTATTCTTGAGGTTCACGTTACTGCTCCTTTGCCAGTACTGGGGCCGTGGGGGTTTCCAGGTTCTATTTCGGTAAGTGGTCATGCTGCATATATTCAGTCTTAGAAACCTGGCGCTGTGTCTGCGGACTCGTGCAGAGGATTCAGAGAATACCGATCATGAACATGAGCGCGGGAGCGCAATTGTTGAATTTCTCGGGCTCGGTGTTACGTTGCTGTTCCCTATCATGTATGGGGTCTTGACGATTTTTTCAGTGCAGGCTTCGATCTTGGGGGCGCACGCCGCTAGCGCGCAGGTAGCTCAATATATTCAGGAGCTGCCGCCTGAGACTTCGATGTCGCAGGAACAGGCTCAACGTTTGAGCGCGCTTGTGGCACGCGATTTTGGGGTTGCAGAATCTGATATCTCGGTATCTTTGAGCTGTTCAGGGTCGTGTAGCGCGCGGGAGAGTATTAGAGTCCAGGTTCAGGTCAATGCACACCTTCCCCTAATTCCGCAGGGGCTAGGAGCAAGCGTTATCCCGGTATCCTCACAATCAGTGACCTGGGGACAGACTGAGATAGGATCTGCTGCTTCATCCGCTTCCCGGGAAACTCCGTAAGGGAAATTAGATGGTAGTTTCGTATATTCATGCCGTTCGGAGCCGTGACGGTGATAATGATGAGGGGAGCATTAGTCCGCTCATCGTTGGTATGTGCGCTCTGGTACTGTTGATAGCATCAGTGACTTTAGCGGTCACGGGTGCTCACGTACAAACCCACAGACTCGAAGACCTTGCGGATGCGCAAGCCATTTCCATTGCACAAACTATAGAGCATGGATTCTCGGAATATTCCGATAACTCTGCAGACAACGCTCGAGCTAGGCAGCTTGCTGCTAAATATCTGGAGGAGAGTGGAGCTTCTCACGAATTCGTGAACTTGCAGGTAGACTCGGTGCAGATTAGCGATGACCGTACTGTTCATGTCACGTTACGTGCTAGGATTCATCCTCCGATCGTTTCGGCCGTGGTTCCTGATGGTTTTGAGGTGAAGGCTCAGGCTCGCGCCCGCATCCACCAGAAACAGAAGGACGAAAAGTAAATGCGCCTGTAGCGTTGTAAGGTAATTCGGCGGGACTTTCCGCCTGATTCACGCTAGTCTTAAATGCTATGGCATCTTTCGACTTTTCGGCTGAGATTAAGGATCTGCGTTCCATATACGCCTCAATTGTTGCGGTGAGTGACCTTGAGGGTATTAAGTGCGCTCTTGAAGACCTATCTCAGCAAGCTTCAGCACCTGAGCTTTGGGATGATCCTGAGCACGCTCAACGGGTAACAAGCGCGCTTTCCCATAAGCAAGCTGAACTGAATCGTCTAACGAACTTAGCGTCTCGTATTGATGATGTTGAGGTCATGGTCGAGCTGGCACAGACCGAAGATGAATCATCCGAAGAGGACCTATTGGCGGAGGCTGAAGCCGAGTGTAAAGAGCTGAGGAAGAAGCTGGATGAACTTGAAGTATTGGTGTTGCTCTCTGGTGAATATGATCAGCGTGAGGCTGTTGTAACGATTCGTTCAGGCGCGGGTGGTGTGGACGCGGCAGATTTTGCAGAGATGCTTTTGCGCATGTACTTGCGGTGGGCTGAAAAGAATGGTTATCCGACGAAAGTGCTGGACACCTCGTATGCTGAAGAAGCAGGGCTGAAATCCGTAACTTTTGAGGTCAACGCGCCCTACGCTTTTGGCCGCCTTTCTGTTGAAGCGGGCACCCATCGGCTAGTACGTATCTCTCCATTTGATAATCAGGGGCGCAGGCAAACCTCATTTGCCGCGGTTGAAGTTATTCCTCTGATCGAGCAGACCGATGCGCTTGAGATCCCCGAGTCTGAGATTAAGGTTGATGTATTTCGTTCCTCTGGACCGGGCGGTCAATCCGTCAATACAACGGACTCGGCGGTGCGTATGACGCATATTCCGACGGGTATTGTCGTGTCAATGCAGAATGAAAAATCGCAGATTCAAAACCGGGCTGCGGCTCTGCGCGTGCTGCAATCGCGTTTACTGATGCTTCGTCAAGAGCAGGAGGACGCCAAAAAGAAAGAGCTGGCGGGTGATATTAAAGCAAGCTGGGGCGATCAAATGCGATCCTACGTGCTCCATCCGTACCAGATGGTGAAGGATCTGCGTACCGGATACGAGGAAGGCAACACATCAAGTGTGCTTGACGGGGGGCTCAATAGATTTATTGAAGAAGGTATTCGTTGGCGCGCCTCCGGTCGCCGTGTTAACGAAGGCTAAACATAAGGAATATCATGGCTCAGAAAAAGAAAAAAGGCTCTAAAACGGACCCGAATAATTCGATTATTGCGCAGAATAAGAAAGCACGACATAACTACAATATTGTCGACACCTATGAAGCGGGCGTGGTTCTTTTAGGAACAGAGGTGAAATCTCTGCGCGACGGGGGAGCCTCTATCACTGACGGGTTCTGCCATGTGAAGGATCACGAACTCTGGCTGGAAGGTATTCATATTGCTGAGTATGGCTATGGTACGTGGACGAATCATTCGGCACGCCGCAGCCGTAAGCTGTTACTGCATCGTTCAGAGATTAACCGGTTAGAGCAGAAACTCAAAGAAACCGGGTATACAGTGGTGCCCCTCAAGCTGTATTTTAGCGGTGGGCGTGTGAAGGTTGAGATTGCCTTGGCGACAGGTAAACGTGAGTACGATAAGCGTCAGGCGCTGCGTGAGAGGCAGGATAATTTGGAAGCGGCACGTGCTATGCGGTACCGCAACTTGGGATAGTTATCTAGGCTAGATGAGTTGGACGTTACTGGTTGATGCCTCTGAAACACTGCCATTAGGGGACATCAAGACTTAGCTGTTTTAGCTAGAAATCTGCACCATTAATGCATATGTAGGATATACTTACTAGCAAGACATAAACGCGTATTTACTCGATAGGACGTGTAAGTATGCGACAACACAACAGACAGAAATATGGAGGAGTTTTATGTCTGAGAATACACCCGGTCGCTCTGAAGGACAGCCCGAGCAACCGAAATTTGTTCCTGCTGCGCCACCCGTTGCGCCTGCCGGGAATGCATACGCCGGTTACGTTCCGACGAAGCTCCCTGCTGGCTTGGCGATTGCCTCGTTGGTGTTGGGTATTGTGAGTATAGTTGGGGCTATCCCTTTAAGCTTCGTCACTATCGTTGTTGCCCTTGTAGGTCTGATCCTTGGCATTATTGCGCTTCGCAAGGTAAGCAAAGGTACCGGCGGTGGTAAGGGAATGGCTATCGGTGGTGTTGTTACTAGTGCTATCGGCTTTATACTATCAGCCGTGGTTCTTATCTTTGTTATTATCACCTTGATGATGGTTCAGGACTGCAAGAATACTGGTGTACAGAATAGTGACGGCTCTGTCACCTGCTCAATTAATGGACAGCAGATGACTGTCCGTACCGATGGGACTACTTCTATTCGGTAGCCAAGTTATTGTTCATCGTGTGGGGTGGGTAGCTCAAAAAGCTACCCACCCCACACGTTTGTGCTTCAAGGATAGTGGAATAGGTGAGATAGAGCATCCTAATTTTTATGAAGTTTAGGGTGTTGTAACCAATGGTTTTCGATATAAAAGTTCGTATAATGAAAGTTGGTACTCAGCAATAACGCCGGGATAACCGACGGCCTCACCGAAGACAAAGGATAGTAAAGCATGTCAGAAAACCTTTACGGTCAGAACAAGCCGCAAGGGCAGTCGCAACAGCCTGGTCACGATCAGAACTCTCAAAATCAGGGTTCACAAGCGCAACAGCAATATCAGGGGCAGGCTCCCCAGAATACTAGTTCCCAGCAGGGGAACTACCAGGGCAATGGTGCTCAGAACTCATACCAGCAGCAGTACCCTCAGCAGCCGCAACAGGGCTCGGGCAATCAGCATCTTTTCTACGGTGGTCAGGCACAAAATCAGCAGCCTACTCCATCAGCGGGGCAGCCCTCCTATAACACGCAGTACTCTAGCTCCTCGAACATGGTTTCGGGGCAGCAGCATTCGGCGCCTCAGCATTCTTCGCAGACTGGGCAGAATGCTTCAGGACAGGGCTACGCCTCACAGCAGAGTTATAATTCGGCACAAGGTTACAACCAATATCAGCCGACCCAGGAATCACGGAATTACTCTCAGCAGGGGAACTCTGGCCAGCAGAATAGTAATTCGGCACAGAATTACCAAAATTCTGCGGGATACCAGAACGCCCAGCAACAGGGATCTCCACAGCAGAACAGCTACGGTCAGAGTTCTGCTCGGACGCAGCAGAGCGGATCATCTGTTTATAACGGAAATTCTTCCTACGCTCAGCCACAGCAGCAGGCCCCCTACGGAACTTCTGGTTCCCAACCTGCACAGCAAAATGCTCAGCAGGGCTACGGTCAACAGAATTCTTACTCGCAGACGAGCGGATACCAGAACCAAGCTGTAAATTCGGGATACACAAGTCAGAATCAAAACTATTATGGTGCCCAGAACCAGCAGGGGCAGTATGGGCAGCCCGCCTACGGTTCTTCTCAGTTTGACGCAAATGCTCAGAACGCAGGCGGTCCCTCGCAGGCCGCTCCGGTTATGGCAATTATTTCCTTGGTACTTGGTGTGCTTGCCATTGTGAGCGGATGGTTCATCGTCGGAGGTCTGCTCGGTATTGGCGCTATTGTTTTGGGCGCTCTGGGGCTTCGCCAGTCACGTCAGTTGGGCAAGGGTAAGGGAATGTCGATTGCCGGTATTATTACCGGTGGCGTGGGCATCATCGTAGCTATTATCGCGACTATCCTTTTTGTGCTGGGGCAGCAGACTCTTCAGGAATGCCAGAAGGTCGGTACTCCGGATGGTAACGGCAACAAGGTCTGCCAGGTGGGGGATAACCCCGATAGCCGTATGACTGTTCCTGCTCAGTAGCGGCAGGTAGCGGTTTTTCGCTGAATGAAGGGGGCGGAGCATCTCGTTACGGATGTGTTCCGCCCCCTGTGCATAAGTAAAATAATGCTGGTGTGTTGGTAGTAAAAGAACCTGGTGGTTGTGTAGAGACAGACCCTCTGATATAGTTAACCGTTACCATCGCGAGCGGTATACTGTGTGTCTCAAGGCAATGCAGAGAACGTTTGTAGATGGTGCTTTTTGATAAAAGTATAGGGGGATGATCGGTTTCGACGATGTGAGTCGAGATGGGTGAAGCGTGCCGAGGACGCAGGGTTATCTCGTTAACGCCCTCTGCAAAAAAATAAGTGCAAAATCTAAGCGCACTGACTTCGCACTCGCTGCCTAAGCGCGAGTTGCAGTCTGTCGGTCTGAGCATGCCTTTGGCTCAGAACCCGGCATCGACTTAAAAGGCCACTGCTGTTAGCCCTCGTCGTAGGGGCTGATGGGACTTTTATACGAATAGGTTTGTCGATGTAAGTGTTTGTGCAAACATCGGAGCCGAGAAATAGCGCTTTCACAAACTGCGCACGGAGAAGCCCCGTTGAAGCCACATCGGACCGGGGTTCGATTCCCCGCATCTCCACAAAAGCCCTTAAAGGGAGCTAAAACCCAAACCTGATAACTGAGCCGCCTACCAGCAGAATCGATGGTGGGCGGCTCAGTTATATTTGGCCTTTTTCGCGCCGAACAAAATATGGGAAGTATGCAACGGCTAAAGCCGCAAGAGCATGATTTTCAGCCTGGAATAACGTAATATCAAGAAAGAAGACTCAGCGCGTATGGAGAAAAAGATGACAGAAAACCCGCGACAGGATCCTATGCCAGATTCAAACACACCTCAGGCATCGTATCCTCAAGCCGAAGCTCCAACGCTACAGGAGGGTCACGATATGCAGAATTCTGCAGCTTCAGACGCGCCATTGGTGGCTTATGCTTCAATAACGGATGGTGCGTCTCATCCTCAGGCTCAGCAAGCCGTACCCCCAGTTGGAAACGTGGCTGCCGCCTACGACTTTAGCTACCGTAGGGCTCCTCGCCAATATGAGGTTCCACCCGAGGACAGGCGACCTTACGGGGAACCTACCGGCGAAATTCGCGGACCTGGATATTTCTACTCGATAGGTTCTTTCGCCGCTTCGCTTTGTGGACTCGTACTTACCGGATTTAGTGGCTTTCAGGTACTGGGGATCGCCATACTCCATGACGACTACGACTCTCTGGGCTATGGTGCCTATGAATTTACGACAGTCTCAAATACTATGCTTCTAGCGTTGGTACCTATAGTTATATCAATATGGCTGGGGATTTTTGCCTTTACTGTGAATAAAGGACGTATTACCCCCATGACGGGCAGGATGCGCGCCTTTGCCTCCCTTGGTATCGTCATGGGAGCCTTAGGAGCTTTAGGAATAGTTGGAAACTTCTTCCTCTACCTTCTCGCGATTTCCTAGAAATTAGCCTGCCAACACGTGCATATCTAACCCGTGCACCAAAGCCAAAGCCTATGTAAAAGCCCCGATGGGATTATCACACATAAATCTGGTGACCCACCGGGGGCTTCGCCGTCCCTTACCACAGGGCCCGAATGGTTACTCGGGCGCAAGCTGGCTTATCACGGAACGATGCAAGGTCCCATTAGTAGCCAAAGTACTGGCGGTACCTTCTGCCTGCGCTGTAGCTACTGCATCGTCACCAGCTGCTGTTGTGAAGGTCCCGCCTGCTTCATGCACAAGCGGAACTAGCGCGGCAATATCGTGGAGCGCAACTTGAGCTTCACAAGCAATATCAACAGCCCCTTCGGCCACCAGACAATATGACCAGAAATCACCATAGGCACGGGAACGGTTAACCGCATAGACTAGCGAGAGAAAACTCTGCTCGAGTCCTAGCCCCTCCCATCCTTTGAACTCGGCATAGGAGAGCGAGGCTCCAGAGACCGTGGGGACGCTCGACACCTGAAGTCGTGTAGCCTGAGTTAGCGATTTGCCTGCGTAGGCGCCTGTACCCTGCGCAGCCCACCACCGTCGCTGTAACGCCGGGGCAGATATAAGACCCATAACCGGCTCACCCTGATCGAGAAGAGCGATGAGGGTGGCCCACACCGGAACACCACGCACAAAATTCTGCGTGCCATCAATAGGATCGATAACCCACTGCCTGGCAGCCGTACCTGTTGATCCTAGCTCTTCACCGATAATACCGTCGCGTGTACGCACTCGCGAGAGCTGTGCACGCAGAAGTTCCTCAACCTCACGATCCACCTCGGTCACCGGAGTACCGTCGCTTTTATGCTCCACGGTAAAAGACCGATCTTTAAACCGGGACATGCTGACGCGATCCACGTTATCCGCCAGGATATGCGCCAGCCTCAAATCATCAGTGTATGACGTCGTAAAGTTCATGAATCTCTCATTAGTCGTCAAATGTTACCGTGTGTGGTCTTAGGAACTTATGTACAGGATACGAGCGATTACACGAGTGCCCCAAGTTCTTTATCGGAATCAGCTTCTTCATCAGGAACAACCTGCAAAAGTTTTCGCAGCGAATCCAAACGCGCCGCACCACTGGCCCCCGCTTTACCCGCCTGCACGTAAGTATTTATACCGCAATCTACCGCCTGAGCCGCATGATGACAGCCCTTAGGGCAGTCCTGCTCGCCAGGAGCCAGATCGGGGAACGCCTGTACAACCTGCTCCGGCGGAACATGAGCTAGTCCGAAAGAACGTATACCCGGAGTATCGATAATCCAGGTTCCGGGTGGTACATGAAGCTCAGGCGTGGATACGGGCTGTAAGGCCAGAGCTGACGAAGACGTATGACGACCCCGCCCCGTAACGGCGTTAACGTGCCCAGTCGCACGGTCTGCACCAGTGAGCGCATTCACCAAAGTAGATTTACCGACCCCCGAATGCCCGAGAAGCACAGATACCTTACCCACAAGCTGTTCGAGAAGCTTATGAACGGGTGCATGCAGAAGGCCCTCGGCTCCAGACTCACTTGGGGCTCGACCGTCAGCTGACCCCGAGAGTACAATTTTTAGCCCGGAGGCACTGTAATAATCGAGTAGCTGCTGAGGGTGAGAAACATCGGTTTTTGTAATGCACAAAATAGGCTCTATCCCGGCATCATATGCGGCAACGACGGCTCGATCAATAAAACCTGTGCGCGGCTGCGGATTCGCAGCAGCAACCACAATGACCAGCTGGTTCGCATTGGCCACCACCACACGTTCGGTTGTATCTGTGTCATCGGCACTGCGGCGCAGTACCGAAGAACGCTCTCCCAAACGAACGATGCGCGCTAGGGTGTCTTTTGCGCCGGATATATCTCCGACTACATCCACAAAGTCTCCAGTGACAATGGGGGTACGGCGCAATTCGCGTGCCCGTGCCGCGATAAGAGTCCGTTCCTGTGGGGTGCCTTCATCGACAACTACTGACCATCGACCACGATCAACGGTGACGACGCGGCCGCGTATAGCATGCTTGTACCGGGGGCGTTCCTTAGTGCGGGGTCGAGAACCCTTTTTATTGGGGCGAACTCGAACGTCGGATTCATCCCACTCGTCGAAAGACCGGTTTCGGGATGGATTCACGAGCGCGCTCCTTCCCATTGCGAAAGCATTTTTTGCCAAAGCGCTGTGAATTGTGGGAGTGTTTTTGCGGTTGTCTGAACGTTTTCGATGCGCACTCCGGGTTCGTGAATTCCAATAACCGCCGCGAACGTTGCTACTCGATGGTCTTCATAGGTCTGTACCGTCACAGGAGAGTCTTGAGGCAGACGTCGAACGGGGCGAAGAACGCGAATACCGTCGGCTGTTTCTTCGGCAAGCCCGCCTAAACGGTTAATCTCAGCGACGAGGGCCGCGAGGCGGTCAGTCTCATGCCCACGCAGGTGCCCAATGCCAGTGAGAGTGCTCGGGGAGTCAAGAAGCGCAACGAGAGCGGCAACTGTGGGCGCGAGTTCGCCTGCTGTCTGTAGGTTAAACTCGACTCCGGAAAGCCGGGTTATATCTTCGGGCCCGGTGACTGTGAGCGAACCATTAGAGAATTCAACGGCACCGCCTAAACGGGGCAGAATGGTACGCCAATCATCACCTCCCTGCGTTGTTCCGGGGGAACCGTCTGCTGTAGGAGCGGGCCAACCGGGAATAGTCACTGAGTTGCCTGTTACCATCGCAGCTGCAAGGAAAGGACCAGCGTTAGAAAGATCCGGTTCAACCGTGACATCAAACCCGGAAATAGTGCCCGGGAATACACGCCAGGCGTATTCATCAGCAACGGCTTCGGCGCGTACCCCCAAGTCACGGAGGGTCTGCAGGGTCATCTCAATATGAGGTATCGAAGGCACGGCGTTTCCCCGGTGATGAATCGTTAACCCCTGAGGAAGCCTAGGCGCGATCAAGAGCAGAGCAGATACAAATTGTGATGAAGCCGAAGCATCAATAAAGATCTCTGCGGGAGTACCGGATGCGGCCGCAAGTCCGGGGGAATGCAGGGTGAAAGGCAAGGTATCTACGGAATCATTGCCCGATCGTTCAATACGCGCCCCTAGCTGACGCAGACCATCGCAGAGCGCCGCCATCGGCCGTTTGCGGGCTTGTGGATCACCATCAAAGTTGTAATCACCCGGAAGCAAAGCAGCAAGAGCGGGTACAAAACGCATGACCGTTCCCGCAAGTCCACAATCAATCTTTACCATTGGGGGAGCCGAAGCAAGATTTAGAGGGGTTATGAGAAGATCAGGACCAAACTCCGAGCCTGTCTCGATACGCTCGAACTGGGCTCCGAGTGCCTCTAAAGCGGAAATCATGAGGGCTGAGTCTCGCGAGTGTAAGGGAGCACGCAACCGTGAGGGAGAATCAGCAAGAGCCGCGAGGAGCAGGTAACGGTTGGTGAGCGATTTGGAGCCGGGGATGCGCATCCGTGCGCTCATCCCAGGCGCACCCCGGTACGTGGGGGCTTCCCATGCATGTGCCATGGTATTTTGCGCCGTACTCAATTCGCTCATCGGTATAACTCTCTGCCTCCCATAATCTGTCTGGTGTTTGCGCTGGAACTCGCCGGTTCTCTGTACCTGAGGACGCTCTTCTTCGCGCCCATACACTTCAACCATTCTACCGGGTGGGTACCTCAAACGGGTGAGAATCCAGGTAAAACGGTGTATCATTTTTCGCGGTGAACACACAATATTATGCGGGTTTATAGAAGAATAGCGAGGAGAAACCCGGTAGTCGAGTTTTCTCCCCGCCGTAGTATGCCGCGAACTTAGACCAAAGGCGGTGAAGGCTTAGGCGCTCGCCGAACAAAATTCATCAATATGTTCCAAAAGCCTGGCTTTGAGGGATTCAGGCGCCTGCTCGTCACACGAAGATTTGATCTTCGCACGCAAAAGAACCTCAAGATCCTTCGCTTCGGTGCAATGCGAGCAAGCATCAAGGTGCCTCTGAATTTCTTGTATTTCCTCAGCGGTGAGAGCGCCATCAAGATATTCATAAAGGTTTTTGAGTGTTGTGGAACAGGGGTTGCCGCCACAATCTTCGGTAAGTGCCGTGCTATTCTCGGGTGTTTGCTCTTCCATAGCAGACTCCTTTCTTCCGAGTTTATAAAACTGAGCCTATTTCTTCTTCGCCGCTTTTGCTTCGACCTTTGCGATAGTCGAAGGGCGTAAACCATTTTCGCGAGCATAATCCAGTAATTTTTCGCGCAGAATGCGGCGTCCGCGGTGCAGCCGCGACATGACCGTTCCTAATGGAATATCCATAATCTCGGCGATCTCTTTATATGAGAACCCCTCGACGTCGGAGTAGTACACCACCATGCGGAAGTCTTCGGTAAGTGAGGCGAGAGCCTGCCGTACTTCGGTGTCCGGGAGCGCATCCAGAGCCTCCATCTCGGCTGAGCGTAGCCCTGAAGCGTCATGAGCGCCCGCTTGGGCTAACTGCCAGTCTTCGACGGATTCCGTATGTGCCTGCTGTGGCTCTCGCTGGCGTTTACGGTACAGATTAATGTACGTATTGGTCAGAATACGGTACAGCCACGCCTTGAGATTGGTACCTTGCCTGTACTGGTGAAAAGAGGCAAAGGCTTTCGTATACGTCTCTTGAACGAGGTCTTCGGCATCTGCCGAATTCCTGCTCATGCGTAAGGCAGCGGCATAAAGCTGATCGACGTATTGCATGGCATCCGCAGTGAAGCGCTCACGTAATTCACGAGGTGTGAGAGTCGCCGTCGCTTCTGCGGCGTTGGACTCGCTCATAGGTGCTCTTTTCTGTCGTGTAATGACTTTCGGGGGTCTGTGTACAGCATACCTTCGTGTGAGGCTTCGGGGAATGTAACGGCTCGCTCGAATGAATTATTCCCGGTATCCGCAGTACGATCATTAGCTGAAAGGGCCAGATAATTCGATAAAGCAAAACCCCGGTGAAAGACCACCGGGGTTCTTACGTATAGCAAGATACCTTATGCGTTGGGGCGCTTACCGTGGTTTGCGCCGCCTTTACGACGGTCCTTGCGCTTACGACCGCGCTTGCTCATAGGAGCCTCCTTCAGAATTGTGAACCTCTGCTCAAAGAAAGCCAGCGAGGCTCTAAACTAACCGCCCCGAGTCTTAGCACAGGCTTAAACGCATAGGGCAACGCCGTCTATTTTTTCATAGAAACGGCTTGAATGCATCTTACCAACAGGCTGATGCGAAAAATATGGAGATCTAGATACTCTGTCTGCGTAAGATCTTACTGTTCGGGAAGGTTAAGCCAGCTGTACCAACCGCGGTGGAGCACAAGCCACGCCATGAGACCGTATCCAGACTGCCCCGGACGCCCATCATTAGCGGCCAGATCATTGCGCCATTGTTCGTGGTGCAAAAGAGGGTTGAACGTATCGACATACACGTGATTACGGCGGGTTACTACATCTGCATAAGCCGCCGAAAGATCAGCGATGCGACGGTTACGCTCCGGGTCGAGAGTCGGGGGAGGGCCCACCACAAGTACACGGATGCTGTTCTGAGACGCCATATCTACCATATTGGCAAGATTCAAGCGTGAACGTGCACTAGTGAGTCCCAAATCAATGTCAAAAGTTGAGGGAGCTATGACCAAACGATTATCGGCACCGGGAAGGAACCTGCGGCGTGCCTCATCAAACCATCGAGTGCTCAGCTGCTCGCTTCCTTCATTCGGGGCGGCGAGATTATAGGCTGAAATGGATGCACTAGTTTGCGGGGTACGTGCCATCACGCGACCAAACCAACCTAGGGTGCGGGGGTCACCGACACCGGCGAGCAGGTCGTCTCCAACCGCTACAAGTCGAATATTGCGTTGCTCCACGGGGTTCTTTCTTCCGTTGATATCTTGCGTCTGCAGTACGTAAACGCTCTGTCCTTTTGTTTAAGCATAAGGTGTTCGAGTTATGTTTTCGAACTCCTCGAAAATTTTTGATCCAATCGTGATGAAAAATCCACTTGAGGCATAGGAAAAGCCCCATCACTACAGTTTTCCACAATCGCACGAGTTATAAAACTCGCTGTGAAGCTACGGTTGTGATGGGGCTTTACACCACAAAGGATTTAGCCTTCGAAGACCTGCTTCATCAGTGCCTCAGCTTCAGCAGCATGGCGTTTACCCGTACCTGCTGCAGGAGATGCCGACGCAGGGCGGGAAACTAAACGCATCCGGTAGTCAATAATTGGCAGCAGGTTCAAAGCCATAAACGGCCACTGACCCTGGTTAGCGGGCTCATCCTGCGCCCATACAATATCGGTGGCGTTCGAGTACAAATCCAGCTGCGCCTTGATCTCTGCCTCAGGCAGGGGGTAGAGCTGTTCAACGGAAACAATAGCGGTCTTCGTATCGCCACGCTTTGCACGCTCAGCCTCAAGATCGTAATAGAGGCGACCAGAGACAAAGACAACACGCTCAACTTGGGCCGGAGTAACACCGGAACGATCGCCAATAACGGGTTGGAACGACCCCTCCGTGAAGTCCTCGATTGAGGACGAGGCAGCCTTCAAACGCAAGAGCTGCTTAGGACTAATAACCACAAGCGGTTTATACGGGCGGTGCTGTGCGTGACGACGCAACAGGTGGAAATACGATGCCGGGGTAGAAGGCACAGCAACCGTCATATTGTTTTCAGCGCACAACTGCAGGTACCGCTCCATACGTGCTGATGAGTGGTCCGGCCCCTGCCCCTCATAGCCGTGGGGGAGCAGAAGAACCAGCGAAGAACGCTGACCCCACTTCTGTTCAGACGATGACACGAACTCGTCGATAATCGTCTGGGCACCGTTCGCAAAGTCACCGAACTGGGCCTCCCACACCACCATCGAATCGGGACGTTCAACCGAGTATCCATACTCGAAGCCTATGACACCGTACTCAGACAGGAGTGAATTGTAGATACGTAGCTTGCCCTGATGATCCGAGAGATGCTGCAGCGGTGACCATTCGTCGTCGGTGAGATGATCATGCAGCACCGCGTGACGCTGCACGAAGGTACCGCGTTGAACGTCTTGGCCGCTCATACGCACATCGGTGCCTTCCATGAGCAGAGAGCCAAAGGCCAGAAGCTCGCCCATGCCCCAATTGACCTTGCCGTTTGTGCCCATCTCAACACGCTGTTCACACAGTTTCTTGAGCTTCTTATGAACCGTGAAGCCCTCGGGAACTTCGCCGAATGCTTTTGCGATGTGCTCGAAGGTATCGCGAGAGATCGCGGTGTTACCGCCATGAACAATTTCGGTGCTCTGCTGAGAAGCCGGCAGCTCAAGCCCAGCGACATTGGGGGTCTCGGGAGCTGGTACGGCCGCTTGGGTCTCGCTGAAGATCGCATCCAGCTTCGAGTGGTATGCACTCAATGCCTCATCTGCTTCTTCTTGGGTGATATCGCCGCGACCCACCAGAGCCTCTGCATACTTGGTGCGGGTCGAAGGCATATTATCGATCACCTGGTACATCTTCGGCTGAGTCATCGACGGGTCATCAGCCTCGTTGTGGCCACGGCGACGGTAGCAGAGTAAATCAATTACGGCATCGCGGCCAAAGCGCTCGCGATACTCGAATGCGAGACGACCTGCCCGAACTACGGCCTCGGGGTCATCGGCGTTTACGTGGAAGACAGGCGCCTTGGTCATCCGAGCAATATCGGTTGCGTTGGTGGCGGTACGGCCATCCTTCGGAGATGTTGTGAAGCCGATCTGGTTATTCACCACGATGTGTACGGTACCGCCGGTGGTGTAGCCACGCAGATTAGCCATCTGCAAGGTTTCCATGACGATACCCTGTGCGGCAAACGCGGCGTCACCATGAATCAAGATGGGCAGAATGGGATGACCTTCGATACCCTGGTCGTTAAGAACATCCTGCTTGGCGCGCACGATGCCTTCCAGAACGGTGTTAACAGCCTCCAAATGTGAAGGATTAGCAGCCAAATACACCTGAGTCTGCTTGCCTGAGGTAGAGGTGAACGTGCCCTCGGTGCCAAGGTGGTATTTCACATCGCCAGAACCACCTTCATATGGTGCCGCAGTACCGCTGAACTCACGGAAAATCTGGGCGTAAGACTTACCCGCGATGTTGGTCAGAACATTGAGGCGGCCACGATGCGCCATACCGATGGCGACCCCGTGCATATTATTATCTGCCGCCTTGTTGATGATCGCATCCAGCAGGGGGATGAGCGACTCTCCACCTTCGAGTGAGAAACGCTTCTGACCCAGGTATTTGGTCTGCAGGAAGGTCTCAAAGGCCTCGGCCTCAACAAGCTTCTCCAGAACATGCATCAGACGTTCGCGGCTAGGCTTGCTGTAGCCATGCTCCAGCTTCTCTTGGAACCATTCACGGGCTTTACGGTCTTCCATGTACATGTACTCGACCGCGAGAGTACCCGCATATGCCTCACGTAGACGCGCCAGAATAGTACGCAAAGGAAGCTGTTCTTTGTCGCCAAACCCTCCCGTAGGCCATACTCGATCCAGATCCCACAGAGTCAGACCGTAGCTTTCTACGTTCAAATCGGGGTTTGAATGTAGCTGGTAGCCCACAGGGTTGGTACGGGCGATAAGGTGACCGTGCACGCGGTACGCGTGGATAAGCTGCTGAATGCGGGCGACCTTAGAAACCTCAGTATCAGGATTAACCTGATTATCCTGGCTCCATCGAACAGGTTCGAAGGGAATTTGAATAGCCTGGAAGATTTCGTCATAGAATCCTTCGGCGCCTAAGAGGTAGCTCTCTACTATCTTAAGGAATTCGCCGGAACCAGCACCTTGAATAACGCGGTGGTCATAGGTGCTCGTAAGGGTAATAACCTTGGAAATAGCGTGCTGGGCTACCATCGTCTCCGCCACACCGCGGAACTCAGCAGGGTATTCAAGAGCACCCACACCGATAATTGCGGCCTGCCCTTTCGAAAGACGAGGAACAGAGTGTACGGTACCGATACCGCCAGGGTTCGTGAGAGTAACCGTAGTTCCCTGGAAATCTTCCAGCCCAAGCTGACCTGCACGACCACGTTTGACGATATCGTCGTAGGCCTGCCAGAACTCCAAGAAGCTCAAGGTCTGTGCACCCTTGATATTCGGAACCACGAGGTTGCGGGAGCCATCAGGGCGGGGCAGATCGATAGCCAGCCCGAAGTTCACATTCGCATTGTGAATAGCAATCGGTTTGCCTTTTTCATCATGACCGTAGGTGACGTTCATTGAGGGCATGGCAGCGAGCGCACGAATAACAGCGTACCCAATGATATGCGTGAAAGAAATCTTGCCGCCGCGGGTTCGAGCTAAATAAGCGTTGATGGCAGAACGGTTTTCAATCAGCAGTTTAGCTGGTACCGCGCGCACCGTCGTAGCGGTTGGAACGGTGAGCGAGTCTTCCATGTTGGCGGCAACGGCTTTAGCCGGTCCGCGCAGGGGTACAATTTTATCTTCTAAAGGTTCCACGTTTTCTGCCTTTGATGAGGTTTTAGGAGCGGGCGATGCTGTCGACTTTGTTGGTGCAGCAGGCTGAGGCGCCGGGGTAGTAATAGATGCTGCAGCGGCTGGAGCAGAAGGTGTCGCCTCGGCTTTTTGGGTAGCTGTTACTGGGGCGGAGGCCGCCGGAGTTCCTTGAAGGGCCTTATCAATGGACTGAAAAATGGGCCACCACGAAGGATCCACGAGATTTTTGTCTTGCTGATAACGTTCATATTGTTCTTCGACGAACCATTCGTTACCGGCAAATTCCTCAGGTACCAGGTGATCTGGCAGATTTGGCACTGTAAACGCCTCTTCCTTGACTGTGAATTTATCCGTCGCGTCCGGAGAAATCCGGCACAGACGACCCGCATCTTCGAGGGGCGAATCATCACGCTGAGTATAAGTTGGCTTTGTGTGTGCCTCTTCAAGTCTCGCACACATTGCGGACTGCAAGAGCTGCAGCGCACCAAATACTCTATAACCTAGTTTAGTGAGAACTCACCCGAACTTTCCAGCTGAACCCGGCGGATACGGTGAGTTGTTCTTCACGGGAACACACTTGTAGGAAGGCAAAACATGCCTTGAGGGTGGGTAAGTTCTGCGAGATATTGTGCTCATGGGAGCTTATGCATCTCTGTTTTACATTGATATCTAAAGGAAAGCGTAGCGACCACTGCAAAATTGCCTTAAACATTCGCTAGAATATGGGCTATGGATGACCCCTTCAGTTACCCCAATACAGACTGTCGAATATTACACTTTTATGACGCTCGTCGTCCTGATGACGTTGGGTGCGCGGTGAACGCATGAACTTTATACTTCTTGCTCTCGGCATCGCACTCATTCTAGGAACCGGTTTCTTCGTAGCTGTCGAATTCTCACTTGTGGCGCTTGAGACCGCGACCGTGTATCAAGAACGGGAAAAAGGTGATACTCGCGCTAACGCCGTTCTTCAATGCTTACGTACTCTCTCAACACAGCTTTCAGGTTGCCAAATTGGCATTACGATCACGACTCTGCTCACGGGGTACACACTTGACGCTTCCATTAATGCGTTAACCGCTGGATTTATCTCTTCGTGGGGTCTTCCTAGGGCTGTAACTTCCACCCTGACCCTTGTGCTTGCTATGGGAATTGCCACCCTGCTATCGATGCTCCTCGGTGAACTGGTGCCTAAAGGCCTTGCGATCGCTGAACCCTACCGGGTGGCGCGGCAAGTCGCGCCTGCGCAGCTTATATTTACGCGCGTCATGAAACCTGTGGTCGTCGTGATGAACGGGTCTGCCAATAGAATTCTTCGTCTCTTCAGCATGGAGGCTCAGGAGGAACTTTCTGCTGCCCGCAGTCCCGAAGAGCTTTCGGCAATGGTGCGTCGCTCTGCGGAGCAGGGAACCTTGGATTCGGATACGGCTCGATTTGTGGATCGCACGCTTAGTTTTGCTGAACTTACCGCTTCCGAGGTGATGACTCCGCGAGGGCGGGTTACGATGCTCGAAGATACGGCGCCCGTAACAGAGGTTATAGAGCAGGCCCGTGCGACCGGGCACTCGCGTTTTCCTCTCTATCGTGGAGATCATGACAATATTGTGGGCGTTATCCATGTGAAGAAAGCTGTCGGGGTTCCAACCGATGTGCGTGAAACCCTGGAAGCCGGTGCATTGGCTGATGACGTGCTGCAGGTTCCTGAAACACTGCACGTAGATGCGCTTCTTACTCAGCTGCGTGAAGGAGCATTACAACTTGCCGTCGTCCTCGACGAATACGGCGGAACATCGGGAATTGTGACTCTTGAAGACCTTGTTGAAGAAATTGTGGGCGAGGTATCCGATGAGCACGATCAAGGGCGAACGGAACGGCCTCTACGTTTTGGTAACGGCGACTGGGTGTTCTCAGGATTGCGTCGCCCGAATGAGGTTAACGAATTTATTCCCGGTGTCATCGCCGAGCATCCTTCCTACGAAACCGTGGGCGGTTTTATGATGGAGCAGCTGGGGCGCATACCTGAACAGGGTGACCAGGTACCGATCCCTGGCGGTATTCTGCGCGTAGACCATGTTGAGGGACGCCGGGTAGACCGCATCCGCTTTATTCCCGACAGCATCGGGGAAGGGCTCGTATCGCAGCCAGCGGTTTTGCAGAATCGGCAGGTGCGCTCATGAATGACTGGGTAGCTATAGCACTCCTCGTTATTTTGCTTATCGGCAATGCATTTTTTGTCGCAGGTGAATTTGCCATCATGTCTACCCGCCGAGCCCAAATAGAGCCCCTGGCGGATGGGGGAAGTAAACGCGCAAAAGTGGTGCTCTACGCACTGGAACGCGTCTCTCTGATGTTGGCTACCTGCCAGTTGGGTATTACGATTTGTTCTCTGCTGATTCTGAACGTTTCCGAACCTGCTCTGCACCATCTGCTGGGGTCACCTTTAGAGTTACTTGGTCTTCCGCACACCACGGTCGATATTCTTGCCTTCGTCGTTACCCTTATCGTGGTGACGTATCTGCACGTTATTTTTGGTGAAATGGTGCCGAAAAATGCTGCAGTTACTCTAGCAGCGCGCGGTATTGCCCTGTGGATTGTTCCTACGTTGGTACGGGTTTCGCATGTTTTTGCTCCCATCGTGGCGTTTCTCAACGGTATGTCAAACATGCTTTTACGCTGGATGCGGGTGGATATTAAAGACGAGGTCGCCTCTACCTTTACACTAGGCGAGCTACAGTCTATCGTTGCCCAATCCACGGCAGAAGGCACCGTCGAGGACGATGCCGGCGTTATCGGCGGCGCTCTCGAATTTAGCGGGAAGCATGTTTCTGAGATTATGGTAAGTCGGGACAACGTGCATACACTGCCCTTCGGATGTACTCCGGCAGAGGTAGAACACGCCGTAGCGCGCACCGGATATTCTCGTTTTCCCGTCCACGATGAAGCCGGAATCTATATGGGGTACCTGCACCTCAAGGATGCCCTAGACGTAGCCCCTGAACGCACAGACCAGCCTTTTCCCTGGTACAAACTGCGGTCTTTGACCGTTCTAACACCGACGACCGAAATTGACGATGCGCTCGCCACCATGCAGCAGAATCGCTCGCATCTGGCGCAGGTCGTAGACACTTCGGGCACATTATTAGGCGTGGTCTTTATGGAAGATGTGATCGAAGAACTTGTGGGCGAAATTCATGATACGACACAGGACTCGAAGCGGCGTAAAGCCAGCACATCGCACTCTGAAGGGGTAAGCCAAGATGAACAATAAAGAGTTGTTTATACGGTATATGGCGTGATTTAGTGGTAATGCATCAGCAAACCCGGCGCGTCGTAATTGAAAATCGTTTTCACCTTGCGTAGCCTGGTAAAACTCGCTCGGAAAATATTCGCGCCGCAGTCGAAAGAAGAATTAACATGAAAAAACTCATGAGCACCATAACGGTATTGGCTGGAGTATCTCTCATGGTGAGTGGCTGCTCAACCGCTAACTCGGGTTCCAACGGGTCATCAGGCAACGACGGCGGGAAAGTAAAAGTTGTTGCAACCACTGACGTTTATGCCGATATTGTCAAGCAGGTGGGAGGGGACAACGTAGACGTTACCCCTATTATTGCGTCAACTAGCACTGACCCTCACTCCTATGAAGCAACCGCAGCAGACCGTGTTAAAACGAAGGACGCAGGTCTTGTTGTGGTCAATGGAGGCGGCTACGACCAGTTCCTTGAAGATATGGCAGGTAAAGACAATAGCTCACAGAAGGTTGTCAACGCCGTCAAGCTGAGCGGGAAACTAACTGACAGCGAATATGATCATCTCGCCGAAGACCACAAGGACGGTCACCATGATCATGAAGACGGTGAAGAACATAAACACGCCCACGAGTTTAACGAGCACCTTTGGTACGACTTCGACACCATGAAGAAAGTTGCCACCGAAGTAGCAGAAGACTTGGCACAGCTGGATTCCGCGCACGCGGACTCCTACCGCGAAAATGCTAAGAAACTCGGCACAGAACTTGATACTCTGGACTCCTCAGCGAAGAAGATCAACGGTAAAGGTAAGAAATATATTTCGACCGAGCCTGTGCCGGATTACCTGATTGCCTCCACGGGTGCAGAGAATGCAACCCCTGAGGAATTCGCGGAATCTATCGAAGCTGAGAAAGACGTTCCGGCACTTGTGCTCAAGGAAACCCAAGATTTGGTGACTGAGAAGCAGGTCTCCCTGGTGGCATACAACGAGCAAACCGAAACCTCACAGACCAAGGAAGTGCTTCAAACGGCTAAAGACGCGGGGGTTGCCCATGTTTCCTTTACCGAAACTCTCCCCGAAAACACCGATTACCTGTCGTGGATGAAGACGAACGTTTCAAATCTCGAAAAGGCACTTTCCTAAGTGAAAAATACGACACTATCAGGCACCCCCGCGATAGAAATACGCGGGGGTAGCCTCGCTTTTGGAAACCGTAACCTTTGGAATGACCTCAACCTGTCCATTGCTCAAGGAGAATATTTCGCGGTTCTTGGACCAAATGGTTCCGGAAAATCCACGTTCCTCAAAGTAACCCTCGGGCTCACCGTGATGAATACCGGCACGATCTTTGTTCTGGGCAAGCCGGCCCGCGCCGGAAACCCCGGCGTAGGCTACATTCCCCAGCAAAAAGCAATAGACCCATCAACCCCGATGCGTGCCCGCGACCTCGTTGGCTTGGGTATCGACGGGCACCGCTGGGGAATCCGGTTAGGCAGCAGAAAGTATCGTGCAAAAGTCAATGAACTCTTAGAGGCCGTCGGCGCTTTAGAATACGCCAATGTTCCGGTTGGTCTGCTTTCAGGGGGCGAACAGCAGCGACTGCGCATAGCCCAAGCTCTCGCGAATAACCCCCAAATGCTGCTTGCTGATGAAGCTCTTCTCTCTCTCGACCTGAACCATCAATACGCGGTTGCTGATCTGATTCATCGGTTTAACCGCGATCAGGGTGGCTCTGTTATCTTCGTAACTCACGAGATTAACCCCATCATTGAGCATGTTGATCGCGTCTTATATCTCGCCAACGGGCGATTTACCGTAGGAACTGTACCCGAGGTCATGAACAGCGAAACCCTGAGCGATCTTTATGGAACCCCCATCAACGTGCTGAAATCCAACGGGCGCTACGTTGTGGTAGGGGAGACCCATGCCAGCGACCATTGCCATGTGGTAGGTGGGGAGCAGAACCTTCATGGTGCGCATCAGGACCTTCGAGAAATTGCAGTCGAGACGGATCATGATGCGTCCTCGGGCAAACCGGTCAAAACCGCGAGCGCGGCGGGTGCCCTAGAAGATTCTTCTAATACTACGAAATATCACGCCGAGCACAAGGACGGAGGGACACCCCAATGATTCTTTCCATAGTAATCTCTCCGGTGCTTGCGGCAAGCCAGCAACAGAACGATTTACTCTCGCGGATTTTCGTTTTCGACCGATACAGCGAACTAGTTCAGCTGTTGCAGAACTCTATTCTTGCGGGTGCAGTCCTCGGTATTATCGGCGGTTTCGTCGGCATGTTTGTTATGATGCGCGATCATGCCTTCGCCGTGCACGGTATCTCTGAAATGTCGTTTGCAGGTGCCGCGCTGGCACTTCTGCTGGGGTACGATGTCATTACCGGGTCAATGATTGGGTCCATTATCTCCGCCTTGCTGATCGGCATGATGGGCGTGAAGAAAAGCGAATCAAACTCGGTCATTGGTGCCCTCATGCCCTTTGGCCTGGGTTTAGGCATTCTCTTTCTCTCGCTCTACCAGGGCAGGAGCGCCAATAAATTCTCGCTTTTAACCGGTCAGATTGTTTCGGTCGATGGTGATCAGCTGAACGCCATGATCGCTGGAGCCATTGTAATTATCGCAATTCTGACTCTGGTCTGGCGGCCACTGAGCTTCGCCTCACTCGATCCCGAAGTGGCCCAGGCAAAAGGCGTTCCTATGCGTACCCTATCCCTGGTCTTTATGGTGGTTCTGGGTATCGCTGTAGCGCTTTCGGTTCAGGTCGTTGGCTCCCTGTTGGTGCTGGCCCTCTTGATTACTCCGTCTGCCGCAGCGCTTCAGGTGACCGCATCCCCGCTTAAAGCGCTTATTCTCTCGGTGATTTTTGCGGAAATGGCTATTGTGGGCGGTATTTTGCTTGCGCTTGCCGGCTCGCTACCGATCAGCCCTTATGTCACCAGTGTATCCTTCGTAATTTATCTTATCTGCCGCATTATTGGTGGAATTAGGAGGCGGCACAGCGCATCAGGTCGCATCGCCCGTCAGACACAGGAGGATGCACATCATCACCCTGCGAGCGTCTAGTAGCGGCTCTTTCTAGAGAATCTTAAAGTCTGTTGCCCACAACTCAACCAAGAGTTCAAGAGTTGTGGGCAACAGACTTTAAGAGTAGCGCATACTCTGCGGGATAAACCAGGATTCAGGTCTTATTTACTGGCGCCCCGTCAATCGATTTTCTTCATCACGGAGTTCCAGAGTGCATTCAGGGCAATAGCCGGTAACTTCAACTACATGCTCCAATTCCGAGAACCCGTATTTTTTCCCCATATCAAGGGCCCAATCCTCAATAGCGGGTGCCTCAAGCTCCACGGCCTTACCGCAACGGCGGCACAGAAGATGATGATGGTGCGTATCGCCTTGACAATGACGGTAAAGCGACTCGCCTTCGACACCCTTCACGACATCCAGTTCTCCCGAATTAGCGAGAGACTGGAGCACACGGTAGGTTGTCGCTAAAGACACCTGCTCTTTACGGTTAGCTAGGGTGAGGTGCAAATCCTGCGCCGAAATAAAATCGCCCAGTTCGGCCATCGTGGCCTTGATAATGCGGCGCTGCTTGGTGTTGCGCGCCTCTGCCTGTTTCACGATCTTGCGGACGGGAATATGAGTATCCAAAACATAACCTTCCGGGTGGGGCACACCCAAGTAGTATGCGGGTTTGTGAGCCTTTTCTAATGACTCTACACTAAAATTTTGCATATCAAGTGCGAGTTATTAATTCTCTCACGTGGTGAAAATTCTAGATTACCCTGTAGTTAGCTATGGTACAGCACTAGAGCAGGCTCGAATCTGGCGAGTAGACTGGAACCATGGAACTGACAAAATATACCCATTCAAGTGTGCGGATAGAGCACGACGGTCATGTACTAGTGTTTGACCCCGGAAATTTCGCGCCTGAGGGCGAACATGCTCAGCTGCTTGATGGCGCGGACTACCTCTTGATCACACACGAGCACCCCGATCATTTTGATGCCGATCGTGTGCTGCCTTTGATCGCCGAAAAGCCACAGTTGCGTATTTGGGCGCCGCAAGCTGTCGCAGAGAAAATTCTTGATACTGCACCAAACGCCCACGTCACTGTTGTATCGGCAGATAGCGAATTTTCGGTGCCCGGTTTTGATGTACAGACCTTTGGCGGTCAGCACGCGCTGATTCACCCTTTGATCCCTACGATCGCCAATATTGGATACCTCATTAACGGTGTTGTGTACCACCCCGGTGATTCCCTCGTGGTGCCACATGGCGTGAAAGCTCCTCATGTGTTGGTGCCGGTGCACGCGCCCTGGAGCAAGGTTCAAGAAGTTATCGATTTTGTGATCGCGGTGGGAGCACGGCATGCGTACCCCATTCACAATGGCATGATTAATGAGAATGGTACGGGAATTATCGAGGGTTTGATTACTACCTTTAGCAACAAGTACGGTACCGAATATTCGCATCTAAACCCCGGTGACACGGTCAAGCTCTAGATTTTGGAGGATAGAGTGAGCAGTATTTTTACCAAGATTATTGACGGAGAGATTCCGGGCCGTTTTGTCTGGAAGGATGAGAAATGCGTGGCGTTTATGGATATTCAGCCGGCATCGCACGGGCATCTGCTTGTGGTTCCGCGTGAAGAGATTGATCGTTGGCCCGAGCTTCCGATGGCGCTTGCAGCACATCTTTTCGCAGTAGCGCATAAGATTTCCGGTGCTCTAGATCGAGCTTTCGATAAAGACCGGGTGGCGCTTATGATCGCCGGGTTCGATGTGCCACACACGCATATTCATCTGTTCCCAGCGGATAGTATGGCGGAATATGACCCGGCGAATGCGCTCGCTAACGTGACTGCCGAGGAACTGGATGCTGACGCGGAGGCAGTGCGTACCGCCCTGCGCGACCTCGGACACGGTGAATTTGTGCCGGAGGCTTAGGAGCGCCTGATTCTCTTATTATTCCGTTTCACCACAGACATTAAAGTGCCTTTATTCAGATAAAGGCACTTTAATGTCTGTGGTGAGCATGATGCACAGCTTAGCGTCCCTCAGCGGTACGCTGTGAGCGGTGCATGTTGCCCTGTTGTTGCTGCTGTGAAACAGGCAAAAGCCTCCGCATGCTCGCAAGAAAAGTATTCGGAGGCTCGCCCTCGCCGTAGGTAGGTTTAGTGTTTTTCCGCCTTTGAGATCTGATCTGCCAAATCTTCGGGGGAGAGGTTGGCGGAAGAGAACTCGGGGGTCAGTGGCAGATGCAGCTGTAAACCGGTGCCGGGGCAGATTTCTACGTTTGCTGACTTTAGTTTGAAGTCGACCACGTGTCCGCCATGAGTACGTTCATCGTCAATAAAGTGGGCGTGGCACCCCGGAACGGAAATGCCCTGCTCATAGATGGGGGTACGGAAACCCACAATCGTTCCCGTCAGATTATCGAACTGAACGATATCCTCATTCTCGGTTGCGTCTACCATCTTCGGGTAGGGCTTTTCCTGCTTGACCACGGTACGAGTACGAACCCACTCAAACTCGCCATAAATCTTGATAGCGTACATGTAGTTCTTCGACACCGTAAAATTATCGAGAACCTGTGAGGTGGAGGTGCGCAGCATGTTTTGCGGAAGCTCACGACGGATCATGGGTACGAAGTTTGTGACCACTGCATATGGGGTTCGATCAGTAAGCTGGGGGATAGAAACCGAGCCGTCATGGCGCACCTGGTAACAATCGCCGTCGAGCACCACCATCTCCCCATCAAGGCCGTTAAAAGTTCCTACCCCAAAGTTACCGTGGCTCAACAGTTCACCAATTGTCATTTCGCCATCGTACACGCCGTCGAGCAGCTGCGACATAAGACCTGTCTGGAAGACCTCGTTGCGGAATACGGTTTCTCCATTGAGCTGAGTCGGCTGATATGCCATCGTTTTACCTTCCATCGCGTATATTTGACTACACCATCATTCTACGCCGCATATTCCAAATGCCGTGTTTGTATATAAAATATGCCCATGCTAGAGATCGAGTACCATTTCAATGTGCTTGATTCCAGCTTCCTGATAGGGTTCGCCGCGAGCCACAAAACCGGCCGCCCCATAGTAGGTATCTCTTAAATATGCTTGCGCGCTAATCACAATCTGCCGTGCAGATGTGTTCGTGCGAATCCAGTCAATGGCCGCGTGTAAAAGTTTACGTCCTAGCCCATTTCCGCGTACTTCTTGACGTACCGCAACACGACCCAGCGTCCATGCATCTGCGATGGTGCGGTGATTACCGTCATTGACATGTTCCAGATCAAACATGCGCAGATACGCGAGTACACGACCAGAATCATCAGCGGAAAAGAAATGGACGCATTCAAAATCGGTTTCATCAGCCTCGGGCTCAGTAATCTTCTGCCCCGCAGTAAAAACCAGGGTGCGTGTTATATGAATCTGCTGAAGTTCATGCAGTGTGAGCTCATCAAATAGTTTGGCTGTAAAACCGGGAGAGGAAGTCATGAATCCTGCTTGTCTGACGAACGGTCTGTTGAGAGCGGGCGGGCATATAATGCGTAAAAACCTACACTACTAGAGGCACATATCCGGCACTGTAGTTTCCTAAAACTTGCCCGTCCCGCATCATCCGTGGATGCGCTAGTGCTCAATCGCCGGATTAGCGCTGCAAATCGAGTACCATTTCGACATGCTCGATTCCAGACTCCATGTAGTGCTCACCGCGCTCAACAAACCCCTCAGGACTGTAGTAGGTATCTTTCAGATATGCTTGAGCGGCGATCACGATTTCTTTTGCGTCCGTGTTATTCCGGATCCATTCCAAGGCTGCGTGTAAAAGCTTACGTCCCAGGCCGGTACCACGTGCATCTGGGTGAACTGCCACACGGCCGAATGTCCACGCGCCCGGAATGTAGCGGTGGCGTGCATCCTGAACCTTCTCAAGATCGAATAGACGCAGATACGCGAGCACTTTTCCCGAATCGTCCTCATTCACCATATGGATGCATTCGAAATCAGCGTCATCAGGCTCCTGATCAGTTGATTGCTGACCCACTGTGAACACCAGAGAACGAATAATATGAATCTGCTGCAACTCGTGAGCGGTCAGCTCGTCAAAATGCTTGGCGATGAATTTGGACACGGGCTCTCCTGCGTTGGTCATATCGGTGAAAAGACAGTTCTCATTATTCTAACGTGATGTGTGCGAATCACACGAAATCTAAAGAATATACGGTAAGAATGTGCGGCGTGTACAGCTAAAGCGTACCAATAAGAACGCCGCCAATAACTACGAGGGCGAGTCCTCCTAACACATACAGCAACTCCAGCCTCGTTTTCTTCTCGCCCAGTAGCAAGATACTGCCCAGAGTGGAGATAATAACGTTCATCTGTGAGAGTGTAAACCCGCTGGCAACACCGTTGCGATGCGGCTCAATAGACACTAGGTAGGCTAACGCAGCACCCGAGAAAATCACGCCACAGATAATGTTCTGTAAAGACTTCTTATCCCAAGGGCGGGTACCGTCACGGGTCAGCATAGACATCGTGATAGCCGCTACCACCATACCCACTGATTGGGGCAGGAATTTATACCACCCGTCTACACTCACATAGTTGGGAAAGAATGAATATCCGACATATCCGATGGTAGAAATTAAGAGTGTGATAATACCGGCCCGCATATTCCCGCCCGACTGTGGGTCAGGATTCTCTTGCTTCGTGGTCATCCAGATACCGATGATAATGAGAGCCAGAGCTACGGCCCCAATTACTTTAGCTTGAACGGTACCCCAGTCACCGAACGCCACCACGCCCATTAACGAGGTACCTACCAGCTGCATACCAGTCGATAAAGGCATGGTTTGAGAAACACCGATCTGAGTAAATGCGCGATATTGGTTCATCTGCCCGAACGCCCAGCTTGCTCCTGAGAGGACGCACAGAAAAAATGCCCAAGCGTCAAGGCGAATCGGGAAGAAAAGCAGGGAAGTGGCAATACCCATGAGGAGCACGCCCATCGTGGTACCCATAATTTGCTGAGTCGGTTTACCACCGATTTTAGATACGCACAGAGGCAGAATGCCCCAGAATAGCGCGGGTATAAGACCGATAAGGATATTCATGGAAATATTTCCTTAGGCACTATGAGAACACAGAATATACAGCTGTTCCGTGGAAAGAATAGTAAATTACCATTTTAGAAACGTCTATAACGCTGTAAGCTCACTCTAGCTTATCTTGTTTTTATAAAATTCGAGCCCGGCAGGTAAACATCCTGTTTGAGATCTTAAAACAGAAGATGCCCTCCTTACATAAGGGCATCTTTAGGATAGTTCGGTCGAGCTTTAAGACCATAGGGAGGCGACAGTCTTCGTAAAGTGCGTACCATCGGGGTGTATCTGCGATACAAGCTGGAGATTCCAGGTTCCATCGCTCCCATTGATATTTGCGATCGTGCGCGTACGTGCTACGAGCTGAGCTCCATTGTCACTTCGTTCCACGCGAGCAGATACTACCTCAATATTGCTGTAGGACATAGTTTTGTTGGCAACCGACTGTACCCACTCATCGCGAGTCTGGATCTGGCCTGTGATGTGGGTGAGTGTAGCATCCTCAGTGAGAGTGGAACGGAGAGTTTCGGCGTCAGCATCCATCATCGCCATAAACATACGCTCTTGTGTGCGAATAGGCTGTTCATCGGAACCTGTATAGGGCTCGCCTGGTGCAGAGGGTAATAGCTGGTCATTCTTATATAGTGCTTCATCGGACGACAGCGAGCTGGAAGCGCAACCTACGAAAGTTGCAACTGCTGTAAGACCAGCTGATAGACATACAGTACGGCGTGATAGTACATGCGACACGTCAAACTCCTTTAGAACGTGGAGGCAGTAATCCCCTAAGAACTTACTTGCGGCTTCATCATACGTGAAGGTTAAGCCTTAATTCCAGATTTTGTAAGTATTCCACATTATGGCCACTGAGGGAATCAAGTACCTTGTGGAGCTGTTCTTTCTGAGTGGGGAAACTTGCGAATAGGTCTATCTTCTCAGTGTTTACTAGTTAAGGAAGGCTACTATGCTAGGCAATGCCGCAGTGTATTGTCAATATGAAAGCACAACCGGAATATACAAATTCTGGAAAGGTTAGTATGTGCATGCTCGCCATGAGCATAATTTATGATGAAGCAAAGGCAGACAAAAAACTATAAGAATATCTCAAAATTATTATAAAGCTAATAAATATGCTTGTCAGAGGTCGGAGTCTTAGAATCCTTAGGAATTATCATCGTGAGTTCTGATATACAACTATATTGAAAATTAGAATCGGCTATGTCAGTAAAAGGGATAAATTTTTGCCCTTTTATTTTCAGAGTCAAAGGTACAGAACTATTCCTATAACGCCGATATTAACTAGAATGCTCCATGCCCTCATATATGAGGACACGGAGCATTCTAACCTCTATAACTAACGGTTAGACACCGTAGTACAGCTGGTATTCCAGCGGGTGAGGAATCAGCGACAGAGGCTCAAGCTCGTTGGTGCGCTTGTAGTCAATCCATGCCTGAATCAAATCCTCGGTGAATACACCGCCCTCCAGCAGGAAATCGTGGTCTGCCTCAAGCCCAGCAAGCGCCTCCTCAAGGTTAGCGGGAGCCTTCTTAATATCCTTGGCCTCTTCTGCGGGCAGCTCGTATAGATCCTTGTCGATCGGTGCTGGTGGCTCAATACGGTTGCGAATACCATCCAAACCGGCCATAAGCTGAGCTGAGAACGCGAAATAGGGGTTACATGAGGGGTCAGGGGCACGGAACTCCAGGCGCTTAGCTTTCGGGTTGGCGCCAGTAATCGGGATGCGAATACCGGCAGAGCGGTTACCCTGCGAGTACACCATATTTACGGGGGCCTCGTAGCCAGGCACAAGACGCTTGTAAGAGTTGACGGTCGGATTGGTGAAAGCCAACACGGCGGAAGAATGCTCAATTAGCCCGCCAATATACCAGCGAGCGATATCGGAGAGGTTTGCGTATCCGCGTTCATCGTAGAAGAGCGGTTCGCCGCCTAACCACAGTGACTGGTGGCAATGCATCCCCGAACCGTTATCGCCGAAGACAGGTTTCGGCATGAAAGTCACCGACTTGCCCCATTCATCGGCGGTGTTCTTAATAACGTATTTGAATTTCAGCAAATCGTCGGCGGCATTGGTGAGGGTTGAGAACTTGTAGTTAATCTCTGCCTGTCCGGGAGACCCAACTTCGTGATGGCTGCGCTCAACTTCGAGCCCAACCTGATCCATCGCTACGCACATAGCATCACGCAGATCGGCTTGCTTATCAACAGGGGAGACCGGGAAATAACCGCCCTTGATAGGGGTCTTATTACCAAGGTTGCCGCCTTCTTCCTTGCGACCGGTGTTCCAATATGCTTCATCGGAATCGATTTTATAGAACACGGAATTGGGCTCTACCTGGTAACGGACATCCTCAAAGACGAAAAACTCGGCTTCAGAAGCAAAGAACGCGGTATCGGCAACACCTGTGGACTGCAAGTATGCTTCGGCGCGTTCGGCTACACCGCGAGGGTCACGATGGTAAGGCTCACCGGTGCGGGGATTCACGATAGAGCAGATAATAACAAGGGTTTTTTCAAGACGGAAAGGATCAACATACGCCGACTTAACATCAGGAATAAGCTGCATATCAGATTCGGCAATGCCCTGGAAACCACGAATAGACGAGCCATCGAAAAGCTGACCGTTGACGAAGAAATCCTCGTCGATCGCCTTCGCCGGAAGGTTGAAGTGCTGCTGCACCCCGGGCATATCGGTGAATCGAATGTCGACGAAGACAATTTCGTCGCTCTTAATAAAATCGAGAACTTCTTGGGGACTGGTAAACATACGGACTGCTCCTCGTGGTGTTTTGTCCTTGGTGTCTGGTGTGGCGCCCAGTTTATGAGTTGTGCACCACTATCTAGCATAGGGGGTATTTTTTGCTCTGTCGTGTCTATTATGTTTCGGTAGTGTTACAAAGTTGCAGATGTGGTAGGGTGGCGTACGTTGAGGAAAGAGATACAGGATAATAGAAACCATGATTGAACGTGACGATCTTGGGTCGTGGCTCAATGGCGCGCCCAGCGACCAAAAATACCCCGGAGAGATCATGGGGCGACCAGAGACAGGACCTGGCGCTATAGCCCGTCCGATGCGTCGCCTCCTAGGTTTCATCATAGATTGGTATCTATGCTTGGGTCTCGCGTTTCTGCTAGTCGGAGCCAAAAACGTACAAATACATGGTCTAACAACACTAGGAATTTTTCTGCTGTACCTGATCGTACTCGTAGGATTTATGGGGCACACTCTGGGGCATTTTCTGGTTGGAGTCCAAGTGCAAACTCTAGATGGCAGGCCTGCTGGTTGGAAGCGAGCCCTTATCCGAGCTGTGCTGACCATGCTGGTGCTGCCCACCGTAATTTTGGACGCGAATTCACGCGGTCTTCACGATCGCGCGGCAGGAACTATACTTGTACGCATCCGCTAGATGCGAACTGTATTGCCGGAGAGCTTATATTGTTTTCCGGGTATTAGACAGAAAAGCTGAGCCCCGACCTCACCATGAGGTCGGGGCTCAGCCAACAATAGGATGTACCGTTTCTAACGCCCACGCATTGCGCGACGATCGGGGCGCACACGGTTCGGGTCTATACCCTTTGGAATGCTGTTCATGGGGTTACGCACATGGTTGAGGGTACTAAGACGATTAGAAACTCCCTGAACTTCTTGCTGAGTCAGGGCTTTAGGCAGCTTGTTCATAGTCTTGACGACATCTTTTAACTCAACCTGATTTTCGTCGTGACCGGTCTCAATCACGTGTACGGGAACGCCGGGAACTACGCGGTTAAGATGTTTCTTCTCATTTTTCACAAGGTTCTGCACACGAGATGAAGGCCCCTCGGTTACCAGCACAATCCCTGGCTTACCAAGACCACGAAAAACAAGATCCTGATTGCGGTTCGCAGCTACAGGCTGCTCTTCCACAATCCAGCCGCGGCGCACAGAGTTCATGGCGGCACCCGCACGCCCGGGTTGTCCTTCGATCTGTGTGAACGCTGCTTTTTGTGCGCGACGACCCAGAATAATCATGGCGGCAAGAACGCCAACCGCAAGACCAAGAATAATAAAAGTGATGATGTTGTTGAGTAACGCGCCGATCAGGACGAAAACAAGTAGGGTAACGACCACTGCAAGAAGCAGAATCCACCCGATATTCGGGTCAGATTTTTTGGTCATCTGGTAGACCTGCTTCATCTGGGCAAACGTACCCGGAGACTTATCTTTCTTCTGCTTTTTCTTCTCTTCGCGCTTTTCTGCCACGGTGCTTCCTCTAGACAACGGGTAGGAAAATGCAGTATAAGACTGCAGTATTTATTCTATCTTAGATTGTTCTTGACCTGGATGCCCGTGCATTCTCCTAAGGAAAAACTCACCTAACGGCCAAACCCGGCAAATGTGTCTAAAGTTTGGCCCTCGTTGGGGGTAAACAAAGTTCCCCGATTCGTAACCTTCAGGAGAGGACGAACCGGGGAATTTTCTAAATCTATGTCTCTGCGGACTGAACTATTCTACTATTCTAGAAACCCGCTGCGACGAGGGAAGAAGCCTCTTGCAAAGCCGCACCGCCATCTTCGATATGCGCAAGGTTTTCTGGAATCTCATAGCCGTTCTTCTTCATCGCGCGTGCCCACAGACGACCGGCACGATATGAGGACCGAACCATCGGACCAGCCATAACGCCAGCAAAACCGATGGATTCTGCCATAGCTGAGAACTCCAGGAATTCGGCGGGCTTCACCCAACGCTCAATGGGATGGAAAAGGGGACCGGGGCGCAGATACTGAGTCAGGGTGATAATATCGCATCCGGCGTCGTACAGATCGCAGAGTGCCTCGTAAATCTCATCGTTAGTTTCACCCATACCCAGAATCAGGTTGGACTTCGTGACCATGCCGGCCTCTTTACCCTGGGTAATCACATCGAGTGAGCGCTCATAACGGAATGCCGGGCGGATCTGCTTAAAGATGCGCGGTACGGTCTCTAGGTTGTGGGCAAAAACCTCTGGACGTGCATCAATGACTTTCTGCACATGCTCTGGCTTACCCTTGAAATCAGGGATCAGCATCTCAACACCGGTATTGGGGCACATCTTGTGAATCTGACGTGTAGTCTCTGCGTAGAGCCAGGCACCGCCGTCTTCAAGATCGTCACGTGCCACACCGGTCACCGTGGCATAACGCAGACCCATAACCTTAACGTTTTTAGCGACTTTGAAGGGCTCAGCGTAATCAACTGCAGCGGGTTTACCAGTGGCAATATTGCAGAAATCGCAACGGCGAGTGCATTCAGAACCGCCAATAAGGTAGGTTGCCTCGCGGTCTTCCCAACACTCGTAGATATTGGGACAGCCAGCTTCCTCACACACTGTATGAAGCCCCTGACCGCGGGCCAATTCCTTCATTTCGTTATATTCAGGCCCCACAACGGCTTTGGTCTTAATCCAGTGAGGCTTCTTTTCGATGGGAACCTCAGCATTGCGAGCCTCGACGCGCAGCAACTTGCGACCCTCGGGCTTAATGCTCATGTGTGTTGCTCCTTCTAGCTGGATGCGCCCTCGGTTTAAAACGGGCTAAAACCTATTTTACGCCCGCATTGTACAGACAAAAAACACTGTGGCGTGGATTATGGTTTGTATGTCTTTAAGTCTTGTTTACGCACACAAATTTCTATTCGGATTACTCGCCGAATATCGATAAGCAGTACTGACAAGGGGAAATACGTGAACCTTGTGGCTACGCAGCCGTCTCGTGTGCCACCTTGTGCTCCTGCGGAACAAGGGGCTCAAAAGGCATTGCCAAACGATCCTGATACTTAATAAGCTCACGCTCAAGGGTCTCTAGAATATCTGCCGGGGTTACTGTACGACCGAGCTGCTCTGAGATTGTTGTGACTCCGGCATCCGTAATACCGCAGGGAATGAACTGCATGAACGGCGCGGTCTCATTGCAACAGTTGATGGCGAACCCGTGCATCGTGGTTTGCTTTGAAACGCGAATCCCAATGGCGGCGATTTTCTTATCCGGTGTGATGCCATCGCCCAGAATCCATACGCCGCTACGCCCTTCCACGCGTTCGCCTTTGATGCCAAAGTGAGCGAGTACATTCATAATAATCTCCTCTAGGATGCGTACATACGCTACTACATCAAGAGGCTCAGGAAGTTTCAGAATGGGATACCCGGTCAGCTGTCCGGGACCATGCCACGTGAGTTTTCCGCCGCGGTCAATTTTCACGACTGGAGTTGAACGGTCAGTGGGGTACTCGTGATCTTCAGTGCGCTTGCCAGCCGTAATCACGGGCTCATGTTCGAGCAGAAGAATAGTGTTTTGCCGAGCGCGTGCCGCTACCTCTGCATGAAGGCGAGATTGCATATCAAGGCTCTCAACATAATTCACATAGTCAGGGGCAAACCCCACACGTTCAAGTATTACGGACATAGCTTCTACCTTAGTACCGGAACGACCACGATAAAAATTAGGGCTTCCTGATTACACGTGCTCTGGGCCGCAGCATCGCTCTAGGAAAACAACTCGTACCTTGTGTGACAGATTATGACGTCATAAACAAGGCAGAAGGCGAGCAGAAACGCGTTATACAGCATGAAAATCGCTAAAAACCTTGTGCCTGTGGATAACTTTCACGGTGCTTTTCCAAAATCCGGTACATCTAGAGTATGAACACCGATAGCATCACATACCTTGAAAATCTTCACGAAGAACCAAACCTGAGTATTTGGACAGTTAAGATACATACAAATAGAGATTCATCGGTTAAGAATCGTATACTTCCCAAACAATTAGCCCCGGGGCTTTACACCCTTGCGATAAGTCATGATTCTCAGCAAATACCGTCGCACCAGATCAAAACACTTTGCGGTTTACCACCTTTACCCGGTGTCGCCACTGTACTAGCCGTAACGCGGGACGAAAGGCAGTTGTCTGGCACAGAGACAGGAACTTATTATTGGTACGAACCGGTTGAGGCAGGATCACTCGAATCCCTTGTGCATGCACGCGGATCCTTACCGCTCGCCGAGGTTGCGACCCTAGCACACCATATAGGATGGGGCTTCAAAAGCTTACACGCGGCGCATATCTATCCTGAGCGTCTAGAGCCTCAGCACGTGATGATAACCGTTGCTGGACTCCCCGAGTTTCTTTGCCTGCCCAGTTCTATCAAAGAGAGTAAACACCAGCCGGATGAACATGAACATGTCGGAGTTCATGATTTTGTGGCTCTTCTGTGGTATGCGCTCACCGGAGAGTCGCCTCGGCAAACTCATCAACGCATCCCGCTGCCGCTCCTTGCCGATGTACCGCAGACATTGGGAACCGAGCTTGAGCGTCTGCTTGATGATCCTAAGGCCACTGTACAGGAGGTTCTTGACGCATTCAGCGCATTCCAAACGCAGCCTCTCAATGCTTATACCAGCGCGCCTGAGTCAGTACGGTCTAAACTCCCTGTTGCTTCGCGAGAACCGAATACCGTTAAAAGCACTAAGACCCTGCCCAAGGTTAGACATCAGAACGCTCAGAAACTTATAGGGAAGAGTACTTTCAAAGTTGGGCATAGCCGTGGGCGTTCAAAGGCTCGTAATTTTACGACCCGCAAACTCGTGATTCTGGGGGTTGGGAGTCTCATAATCTTAGGAGCTGGAGCAATAGTCGGGGCGACCTGGGTTCCGGAAGCTATGCATCATCATGAGTCTCACGCTACTCAGCCTGCCGTTGTGAGTACTCCGCAGGATGAGCAGGCTATTCTCACTCAGGTTATAGAGGAGCGCAATCAGTCGTTGAGCTCCCAGGGGGCGGCGACGCTGAAACTGCGCTCATTGACCCGTATTCTGCATAGAGACTCTGACTCTTTAGGAATAACCGCAGAAGTAGAGTCGCCCGGATACACCCCAACGGATGCGGAGCAGAAAGAATCCGGTGTTCACCTTGTGGACGGCGTGCCGGTGCAGACAGTTATCTTTGAGCTGCATCGCGACGAGGGGGTATGGCGTATTGTCACGGCAACGCCAGTCACGGATGAAACACCCAACGAGCCCGATGCGCAGCCTACGGTTGTCCGTGAGCCGTGAATAAAAATAACCACCAGGGGAGAGCTACATGTAGATGAGGCAGCTGCGAGTTCAAGCGTGCAGCTCTTAAAAACATATCCCCGGTAGGTCTATAAAAACTACCGGGAACATGGGCAAGAGTATTGTGCCGAAGTGAAGAGCTGTCTAGTGCCAGATGGTGGCAACGGCAACATTAATGACGGCAAGACCGCCCACTGCATGCGCTAAGCCTGTTGAAATTGGTTCTCCCGCCTTGTACTTGCGTTGACCGATGAATGCGGCAATAGAGATGCCCAATGCAATAAGAATTTTGACCGCAATCTTAATGTGGTTAGGACTGCCGGTAACCTCAGCAATTCCTACCAGGAGTAGGCCCGTTATGAGCATCAGAAGCGATGCGTGAAACTGCCCGGGCAGAACTTTAGGTGTGCGAAAATGAGCAATCCATAGCCCAATAATAATCGCGGCACCTATGATGTGCAAAAACACAAGAATGTTGTTGAGAAGAAACATAGCTAATATTCTGACACTCTGTCACTATAATGTCTACTTTAATAAACTCGGCATAACGACGAAGAATAAAAAATAAAAAAGGGGTGCGTTGGCTTATACGCCAACACACCCCTTGAAACACGATGCTACATCATGCCAGGACCCCTTTAGAGACCGAGCTCAGCCTCAAAGTTTGCCTCTTCCAGGCGAGTCTTGAGGGTGTACAGGAAGCGACCTGCATCCGCACCATCGACCACGCGGTGATCGTAGGTGAGGGAGAGGTAGCACATGGAGCGAATCGCAATTGAATCGTTGCCATCAACGTCCTTAACCACCATGGGGCGCTTCACGATGGAGCCGGTACCCAAGATCGCCACGTTCGGCTGGTTGATAATCGGGGTATCAAACAGAGCCCCGAAGGAACCGATGTTGGTGATGGTAAAGGTAGAGCCGGTCAGCTCTTCGGGAGCGATATCGCCGGTGCGTGCACGTCCACCCAAGTCACCAATTGCCTTAGCCAAGCCAGCGATGCCGAGATCCGATGCGTTCTTGATAACGGGAACAAGCAGACCCTTGGGGGTATCTACAGCGATCGCGACGTTCTCGGAATCGGGGTAGGTAATCTGCTTCAGATCCTCGGTCATGGAAGCGTTCAGTGCGGGGTGCTGCTGCAGAGCCTCGGTAACAGCCTGTGCGAAGAAAGGCAGGAAGGTCAGCTTTGCGCCCTCGCGAGCGAGGAAGCCGTCCTTAGCCTTGGCACGCAGCTGTGCCACACGAGTCATATCCACTTCGGTAACCTGAGTCAGCTGAGTGGAAATATCGAGGGACTCGCGCATACGTTTTGCAATAACCTGGCGAATGCGTGCGGTCTTTTCGACGGTACCACGCTTGGGCGAAACTTCGAAGGTATGTGCTGCCTTGGGAGCACCGTCTGCGGCGGGAGCTGCTGACGCGACGGGTGCTGCAGCAGGAGCGGTCGAGCCCTTAGCGGCAATAGCTGCCTGAACATCCTGCTTGCGGATACGACCGCCTACGCCGGTGCCCTTCACAGTGGACAGGTCAATACCATTGTCTTTGGCGAGCTTACGAACCAGCGGGGTTACGTATGCTTCGCCATCGGCGGCGGGAGCCGCCGGGGTAGCGGGGGTGTCGGGTGCAGAAGCAGGAGCTGCAGGCGCAGCGGGAGTTGCAGGAGCCGGTGCTGCCGCAGCAGGTGCGGGGGCAGCCGGTGCAGCAGGAGCAGCTGCGGCGGAAGAATCACCAATGATGGCGAGAACCTGGCCGACCTCTGCTTCCTCGTCTTCCGGAATGCGAATTTCGAGCAGGGTACCTGCTACGGGCGAAGGAATCTCGGTATCGACCTTATCGGTAGAAACCTCTACGAGAGGTTCGTCTACCTCGACCTGCTCGCCAACTTCCTTCAGCCAGCGGGTCACGGTACCCTCTGTGACAGACTCGCCCAATGCGGGAAGAGTCACTTCCTGACCAGATGCAGAGCCAGCTGCGGGCGCCGCAGCAGCTGCGGGTGCCTCAGGAGCGGCAGGGGCGGATGCTGCAGGAGCCTCGGCAGCGGGCGCAGCAGGTGCAGCTGCGGGAGCACTGGAACCATCGCCAATGACAACGAGAGCAGCGCCAACCTCAACATCTTCGTCTTCTTCCACCAAGATCTGCTCAACAACGCCTGCTACGGGCGAGGGGATCTCGGTGTCGACCTTATCGGTGGAAACCTCGACAATAGGATCGTCCACAGCTACAGTGTCGCCGACAGCTACAAGCCAGCGGGTCACGGTGCCTTCGGTCACGGATTCGCCCAATGCGGGCAATTCTACGGTGTGGGACATATCTCTTCCCATTCTCCTTGTGAATGCTTGAACTAGAAAAACTTTTACTGGGCAAGACCACCCCGCGCATAATTTTCGTGTGATAACAAAACACGGGGTAACTCTCTGCCCTGGTGATAGGGCATCTCAGTCTATTGTGACATACCCATAATTTGATAAGGCGATAATTAGCCGTGTAGCGGGGTACCGTTCAGAGCCATGGCAGCCTCACCCAGAGACTCATTTTGAGTCGGATGAGCGTGGATAAACTTAGCAACATCCTCGGGGAATGCTTCCCAATCAACCCACATCTGAGCTTCGCCGATCTGCTCGCCCATACGCTTACCGATAGCATGAACGCCTACGATCGGACCGTCCTTTTCACGCACGACCTTGACGATGCCGGAAGCGCCCAAAATTGAGGACTTGCCATTACCAGCTAGGTTGTATTCGGCAACTTCAACATTGTCCTCACCGAATTTCTCCTTCGCTTTCGGCTCGGAGTAACCCACGGAAGCAATCTCAGGATCGCAGAAAGTCACCTTCGGAATATTAACATCGGGAACAACGGTGGGGTTCAAACCAGCAATTTCTTCGGCAACAAAGATGCCCTGCTGGTAACCACGGTGTGCAAGCTGAACGCCAGGAACAATGTCACCCACAGCATAGATATTTCCAACACCGGTGTGCAGGCGCTCGTTAGCAAGCACGAAGCCACGATCCATGGGGATACCTTGCTCTTCGTAACCCATATTTGCAGTGTTGGGGCCACGGCCAACAGCAACGAGTACGATGTCGGCCTCAAATACTTTACCGTCTGCCAGGGTTACCTTTGCACCGTTAGCGTCCTGCTCAACCTTCTCAAAGAAAGTACCAGTATTGAACTTGATGCCGCGCTTCTTGAAGGCACGCTCAAGAACCTTGATGATGGCGGGATCTTCGTTCGGAACGAGGTTGGGCAAACCCTCGATAATAGTGACGTCTACGCCCATAGCTTTCCACATGGAGGCAAACTCACAGCCAATCACGCCGCCACCGAGAACGATAGCGCTCTTCGGCAGGTAGTCCATTTCAAGAGCCTCGGTGGAGGTCAGAACTCGACCTTCAATAGGCAGGCCAAAAGTCTTAGAAATAGAGCCGGAAGCAAGAATAATATTCTTGCCCTTGTAATCCGTACCGTTGACGGTCACGGTATCTTGAGCGGTCAGCTTGCCTTCACCAGCGATAACCTCTACGCCCTTCATCTTCAAAAGACCGGAGAGACCCTTGAATTTACCCGCGACAATACCATCTTTGTAATCGCGTACCTTACCCATTTCGATGGACTCTAGGGTGGCGTTTACGCCTACTTTAGAGGCTTCACGAGCGTCCTCCGCCAATTCTGCGGCGTGTAGGTATGCCTTCGTCGGAATACAACCGGTGTGCAGGCAGGTGCCGCCTACTTTTTCCTTTTCAACGAGGCCAACGGTAAAACCCAGCTGGCGCGCGCGCAGAGCGGCAGAGTAACCAGCGGAACCGCCGCCAAGGATGAGGATGTCGAATTCTTGAGCCACGATGTTGCTCCCTTGCATAGATTGTGGGGCTGTAACCCCGGTGCAATGCGTTCTTTATCTATATTGCTTTTCTGTCAAACAGCAGACCCGCACCTTCCGGTTTGCGTGAGGGCGCGCATCTATGAGAGAGCAGAAAAACACTCACTACAACAATACCCCTGTTTTAGACTCTTTAAGTTCACCTGACGCTAATTTGGGGCAATAATCGCACAAACTGTGCAAATTTTTTGAAGAGCGTAACCATCCTGGAATTTATGATGTGAGATTTTGCACGTAGAAGAAGAGCAGTATCGGGGGCCCTGAGACCGTCAGTCTAGGGACCCCGATATAAGGCGGATGTTTCCTTTACTATGCATACGATTCGATGAAATTCACCAGGGTCGCGGTACCGAAACCGGTACCTTCCTTAGGGGTGAACCCATAAGCACTTTCTTCGTTAAAGGCAGGACCAGCAATATCGAGGTGAGCCCAGGGAATGCCTTCACCCACAAACTCTTGAAGGAACAACCCTGCAATCATCATAGAACCGTAGCGTGAACCCATATTTTTAATATCTGCCACTGGGGAATTCATAGAGGCACGCAAGTAGGACTCAAGCGGGATTTGCCAGTAGGCCTCACCAGATTTTGCCCCCGCCTGCTGTACTCGATCACGGATATCTTCATCGCCCATAAGCGCAGCTGTACGAAGTCCCAGTGCCGCCATGGCTGCGCCTGTGAGCGTCGCAATATCAAGGATGACGGTGGGGTTCGATTCGGAGGCGAGGGCAATACCATCCGCCATGACCAGGCGACCTTCGGCATCGGTATTGAGAACTTCAACCGTGCGGCCGTCACGAATAGTGATGATGTCTTCGGGGCGCAGGGAGGCTCCGCCGGGCATATTCTCGGCAAGGCAAAGGTATCCGGTGACCTCAACCGGAATTTCCAGCTCGGACGCCGCAAGAACTGCGTGCAGAACCGATGCTGCACCTGCCATGTCGCATTTCATCGTCATCATAGATGCCGCAGGTTTTAGGGAGTTTCCACCGGTATCAAAAGTAATCCCTTTGCCAACGAGAGCCACATGTGCAGAAGGGCTCTCGGGGGTGTACTTAACAACGGCGAGTGCGGGCTTCCGCGGGGAGCCTTGACCGACTCCTGCGATGCCTCCAAAACCTTCCTTGAGCAAACGGTCATAGGGGTAGACTTCAATGCTGACATCTGAATAATCTTTGGCAAGCTCTGCGGCGAGATTTGCAAAAGATTCCGGGTACAGGTGTGAAGGGGGCATATTGACGAGGCGGCGCGCATCTTTGGCAGCTTCGCCCAGAATAACTGCGCGAACGAGGGCGGGCTCGGCTTCGCTGGCATCGGCTTTTGCCACAATGGTGATGGACTCCGCTTCGTCTCGAACGGAATCTGCAGTTTTGCTGCGTACTCCTTCTTCGGAGAATGATCCGAGGACGGCACCGTGAGCTACAGCTTCAATTTCGTCGCGTGAGGTAATACCGAAGTCGAGCGCGATATGTGCAGTTCCTAAAAGCTGACGGGTTGCCGAGCCAGCAGCGAAGCGAAGGGCATCTAGGCGCTCCTGGTCAATTGTGGTGTCTGAGCCTAAACCGATGAGAGCGATGATGTCGGACGATGCCCCTTCTACGCCGGGGAGGCGAAGTATTTGGTCGAGAGCACCTGTGGCACCTAGAGACTCCAGAAGTTTATTGATGCTCTGCGCCGAATCATCAGGAAGTGAATTTGAGGCTAGGTAAGGTCCGTCTTCTCCCGAAAAGACACCGAGAACAAGTACCTCAGCATTCAGCGATTGCAGGTCGTTGGTGTGAAGAGAAAGTGCTGTCGACATAGTTCCTCCGCGAATGGGTTGGAATATTGATATTGGGTAATGTGTTTCTACTGTACACTGCGGGTATCGGAAATCTTGACGAACAGTACGGTGAAAATACCCTTCTAACGCTTTTACGAGTGTTCGCCTCGCGCGAGAGACTAGGAAATAGTACTGTTGCGGTTAGACACATACATTAAAATAAAAAGCTCAGAGACTAAACCCGGCGAGGGAAAGGAGTGAAGATGTTAAACCCTGAAGATTTATATTTGGCGAATAATAAAATTCTTCATGATGCACGGTTGAAAAATCTCACTCTGGTTATTGCTCTCTCAAGCCCACAGGATGCAGGATCCACAGCGGGGCAGCTGGGGCATTTTCTTCTCAAGGAACTTAAGAATATTGAGGTTGTGGAGTTTGATACGGATCAGCTTCATGATTACCGTAGCCGCAGACCACATATTTTCTTCAATAAAGACCATTTTGAGCAGCCAATTATGCCTGCTCTGAAGCTTTATGCGGTCGAAGATACCCTTGATAAGCCTTTCTTGCTTTTGACCGGTTCAGAACCTGATTATCAATGGCAGCGTTTTCAGCAGGCGTTGTTGTCTATTGTGCGGACGCTGGATCCTTCACTTGTGGTGCTGGTGTCGGCGTTTCCAATGCCTGTGCCGCATACACGTCCTATGCCGGTGACGGCGCATGGCTCCCGGAAAGACCTCATTGAAGGGATTTCGCCATGGCGTCCTAAAGCTGATTTGCATGCTAATATGACGAATCTTTTAGAGGTTCTTTTCACCGAGAACGGCTTCGACACTGTGGGATTCGGTATTAATATTCCCCAGTATGTTTCTGATGCTGATTTACCGCAGGGAACGCTGACCGCGCTTGAACACGTGAGTATGGCAACCCGATTGGCTTTTCCGAGTGATGAGCTTAGGGAGGCTGCGAGGGCTGTTCATGGGCAAATTAATGAGCAGGTCAAGGAGAACCCAGAGATTGGGCGTATGATTTCGACGATGGAAGCGAATTACGATGAAAACTTCCGTACCTCAAACGTCGCTATTCCACTCTCGCAGCGCGACGCTCATAAAATTCCTGGGCGTGATGAAATCGGTGCCATGTTTGAGCGATTCCTTGAGGAGCATGAAGAATAATTAAGGCTCACCCATAGTTTAACTCAGGGGTGCACGCAACATAGAAAATTCAAGCTATGGTGGGTGCATCCCTAAACTTTTAGGGGTCACATATGCCTTGTGCTGCTCGTGTGGGTATGGATCGTAATATTTGGATAGAAAACAGCTAATTCTTATCCACAGAAGCGAAATATGTGTCTTAACGAAGCGAATGCACCTGGGTTATCCACAGGTTAGTTGGTCTACGAACTTTTAAGGTGAGCAATCTTGCCATAGTAAAGATATGACAACAACGAGTAACCTAACGACAACCTATAGCTTACATACCGAAGAAGACTTGATAGCTCTCGTGCTGCATCAGTTTGGGTACTGGCCGCAAGAATCGCTGGTGCTTTTAAGCGTGACGAAGCATGCCGTAGGGCCGTGTATACGCGTTAATCTTCCTGATGAGCAACAAGATCTAGAACAATATTTTGATACGTTAGCGAATCTGGTACCCGCCACCGTTGACGGGTTCGAGCCCATTACTGGGGTCTTTGCTTTGATCTTTAGCGGCAATGCGGCAACTCGAGAGCGGCAACTTTCACCTGCTACACGCACTGTCTTACACAATACGGATTTGTATATCGATAATCGCGCCGGAATCTCATTCAACCAGTGGCTGCCCACACTCTACGCAGCTTGCAACAATGTTCATCTTGATCTTTACGATGTGCTGTACTGCGGGTCCGTATCGCGATGGTCACTTGATCGAAACCAGCTTGCGCTCACTTACCGCGGCCCTATTGAAGACATTATGCATAGCTCGTACTATCTCGATCGGGTGTATGAGGGACGCCGAGTATCCGCAGAACCCCTGTCTGCATATACGCAATGCCTCTGGGATACTGCAACCAGTGCCTCCACGAATGAGGTGACAGAATGGGAACAAGCAAGTCTGTTGTGGATGCATACCTTTGAAGAAGAACTTAACCAAGCTACGGGTCGGCATACTGTTTTAGAACATCCCGGCTACTACCGTCAGAAAAGTATTGAACTCTGCTACTGGGAAAGTGCCCTTGAAGCTGTACGCTGGGTAATGCGTACCTATCCGCCTGAAAACGCCGAAGAGCACGATAACGCCATAAGTTTTGGGGATCGTTTACGTTCGCTGATATCGCCCGAAATAGCCGGCTATCTGCTGTGCAGCATGAATACCCAGGCAACCCCAGAATTTATACTGTACCAAGCGGCTAAAGACCTGCCGGAAGCATTGGGGGTACTAGACGGATATGACTGTATGCATGCTGCATGCGGTGAAAGAGCATACGAACCGGTGGAACCTCTATGCTACGGCAAACCAACAACTCGTCGGCGCACGACGCTGCCGGAGACCTTTTATCAAACTTTTCGGGGCGAAAGCCCCCGTATCGGAGGTATCGGGCACGGTCGCGTGAGCTGGCACGACTGGATACGGCGTACGCATCGTATACTTCAACAGCAGATTTTAGACGACACATGCGACTCCTCTGAGACCAGACCGGAAGAACACATAACGAAGATAGACCGGATGGTGGAATTTCTGAGCGGTCTAACAAAGGACTATAAACCGGCCTGGAGCCGTCTTAACGCTCTCGAAGTTCTCTGTAATCTGTTGGTGCATGCGGTTCAATCGGGTGAACAGTATGGTCGACTGAGGCTTCTTCAAGCCTGGATAAATTGGCTACGTGGCGGAAACACCTATGCAGGTATTCTCGCCGATATCGCCAGGCTTCACTGTGATGAAGATATGCCTCTTTTTCAGGCTCTATCAGAATCTGTATTTCCGCTCTGGATTACGGATCCCGTGCGGTGTTGGCGTGGCGACCTTTACTTCAGTACTCTATTGCCTCACGAGGCAGCCGCCGCCAAGGTAGAGACGATTGAGCCCAAGGCAGGGTAGCGAACGTTGTGTTTGCAGGGAATAAAACAGGGTTGTCTAGGCGAGCCTTATTTGAAAGAAAATAAGATTCTGCCATACTTGATGATGACCCCGTAAAGTCTGTGCTTTTGCGCGCGCCTTCATGAGGTGAAAACGCAGGGAATAATCCCCAGTATCTAGCGGTTATATTTATTCCGCCAGCCCTGCTTTCACCAATAATGTGAGGAGCAAGACTTGACAGGGTCTTAGGTGTTTTGCAGACAAAGCACCCCAACACGAGTTAGAAAGGGTTCTTGTGGCACCTGCAACCAGCAAGAAGACCGCGACCGGTGAAACCTCTGAAGAGACTGTAGCCGAAACCCCCAAAAAGACAACCCGCACTAAAAAAACTGCAGCCACATCCAAACCTGCAAAAAAAGCGCCTGCTAAGAAACGCGCAGCAGCCAAAACTCAAGAAGACGCAAAATCTGATGCAGAGGACTCGGTCGAAACCACTGCCGAGGCCGTGCCTGAAGAGAAGCCTAAGCGCGCGCGTAAAACAACCACTAAACGTAAAACCGGTGGACGTAAGAAGAAGACCGATGAGGACGAGTTTGATCTTGACCTTGACGACGAGCTAGATCCCGAGAACGTTGACGGCGAAGAGCACGAAGACGCTGACGAAGATGAAGAAGCCGTTGCCAAAAAGGAAGAGAAGAAAGCTGCCGAAGAAGTGGCAGCTAAAGGCTCTGGCTTCGTGCTGACTGCCAGCGATGATGACGATGCACCTGCTCAACGCGTCGTTACCCCCGGAGCAACAGCTGACCCCGTGAAAGACTACCTGAAGCAGATCGGTAAAGTCTCGCTCCTGAACGCGCAGCAGGAAGTCGATCTTGCGATGCGCATTGAAGCTGGCCTGTATGCGGAGCACAAGCTTGCCGACAACCCCGACATGGATCCGAAGCTCAAGAAGGAACTGCGCTGGGTGATCCATGACGGTAAGCGTGCGAAGAACCACCTGTTGGAGGCGAACCTGCGCCTCGTGGTCTCACTCGCTAAACGCTATACGGGCCGCGGAATGCTATTCCTTGACCTTATTCAGGAAGGTAATCTTGGTCTGATTCGCGCGGTCGAGAAATTCGACTACTCGAAGGGCTTTAAATTCTCCACCTACGCCACCTGGTGGATTCGTCAGGCGATTACCCGTGCAATGGCGGACCAGGCGCGTACTATTCGTATTCCTGTGCACATGGTTGAGGTCATTAATAAGCTCGCCCGTGTGCAGCGTCAGATGCTTCAGGATTTGGGGCGTGAACCCACCCCCGAAGAGCTCGGTAAAGAGCTGGACATGGCTCCCGAAAAGGTTATTGAGGTGCAGAAGTACGGGCGCGAACCTATTTCTCTGCACACGCCGCTGGGTGAGGACGGCGATTCCGAGTTCGGCGACCTGATTGAGGATTCGGAGGCTGTCGTTCCGGCTGACGCGGTGTCATTCACTCTTCTCCAAGAGCAGCTGCACTCGGTGCTCGATACGCTCTCCGAACGTGAAGCGGGCGTGGTTGCTATGCGATTCGGCATGACCGACGGGCAGCCGAAGACTTTAGACGAAATTGGCAAGGTATACGGCGTGACGCGTGAGCGCATTCGTCAGATCGAATCAAAGACCATGTCGAAACTGCGTCACCCCTCGCGTTCGCAGGTTTTACGTGACTATCTAGACTAGAACAATACCCCTAGTCGTAACGTGTTGAGTGCGCCCATCAGACCTTTCTGATGGGCGCACTTACGTATAACACTTAATACAATTAAGCAGTATGCGAATAGAAAACACCCCTACTGAAATCTATCTTGAGGGTGAAAGAGCGTAACTCGCAGCCTTGAATACCGCGCTGTTGCGGCTTGGAAGGGCCCGCTAACAAGGCGGTGGTAAACAACGCAAATCTAAGGCATGTTCGTGCGTATAAAGTCGACCCTGCAAGTACACGACACGGAACGCAAGGTATGGCATAGCGTGTTTATCTGTGATTACCTAGAAGTAGTGGTTACCACAAGATAACGAACCCGCATTTTTCCGGAAATGCAACCAACAACCGCATCCCACATCCACATCACCGATAGGGGACGATACTGTGAGTATTCTTGAAAAGACCGCTCTTGAACAACAAGCCCTGAACGTTATTGACCGCATCAATGCACAGCAGATATCGCCTGTTATTTTCTTTGACACTCAACAAACATCAGAACCTCTGCCAGTGACCGCTTCTAAGGTTGGAGGTGTTCCCTACGTTCCGGTTGGTACCGCGGCGCCGACCAACGGCAGTGGACAGAATTTGGGGCTTATTGCCCAGATTAATTGTTCTGAGCTTCCCACAAACGACATTTACCCCGAAACCGGAATCCTACAGTTCTGGCTTGATCCGCACGAAGACTTGTGGGGGCTAAACTTAGACGATCCCACCAGCCAACAAAAAACTCGAGTTGTCTATTATCCCACTCTGGATGCGCCAGACTCCGGGGTCGGTACCGCCGTAACGGAACTTATAGTTAATAATCCTCAAGATGACTTATATTGGCCGGTCAGCGGACGTCATGGGTATGGTCTTATCGCCAAATCCCAGAGTAATGAAGAATGGATTTTTGACGGACGCCCACATTCGGAATTTACTCGAATCTGGAACGATATGTACCCCGAGCAGCTTATAGCGAGCATTTGGGACCTTCGAAAGTTCGACGGCGGTGCTGACACTCTCAAGACTTTACGCGATATGACGGGCACCCCCGAAAGCTATACCCATCACAAAATTGGTGGTTACCCCCTCTTCGAGCAACGCGATCCGCGTGATGGTGATGCGGCTCTTACTCAGTACACCGTGAATCTGCTGACGCTTATATCACGGGTGGAGTCAGGGAGCCATGAGGGCATTATGTGGGGCGATATGGGAACCGCAAACTGGATGGTGACCTCGCACCAGCTTAAGAACCGAGACTTTTCGAAGGTTCTCTTCGAATGGTCATAAGGTCCAATACTTAGGACCAGCTGGCTGTACACACAAAATTCTCCGGCGTGTATCTTCTCTGACCGGGTGTAAAGATAATGCTTCATGCTAAGGTGTGAGTCATCTTTATATAATACTGGGCACCCAACCCAACGAGGAGAACGCGTGACGGATAAACAGACAGAAATACTAGAACGGGCTCGCACTTTACTGGCTGAGATGAATGTGGGACATCAAGTTCCCGCAATGCGTATCAATACACAATTCGCTAAGTACAAGACATTGCCGGTCACCGCCTCCAAAATCGGGGGAGTGCCGTACCTACCCAAGGGCCATGACGGTCCCGTAGACGTTAACGGTGAACCTTTGCACATGATTGCGCAGATTAACTGCGCCGATCTGCCACCGAATAGTATTTACCCGGCGGAGGGGCTGCTGCAGTTCTGGATTAGCCCGACCGAGACCGATACGGAAGATTACACCTCATCACGATATGATCGCGTGATCTACTATCCCAAGCTAGGAAAAGCGAACAGGAAGGCTCATAAACTAGTCATTACCGAGGATACTGGCTTTATATGGCCTCTTTTGGGCGGAGAATACGCCCTGAGTTTTGAGCCTGAAAATCTAGAGCCTGGGCTAAAACTCAAACAATACAGTACCGGGCAGTTATTTACGCGGTTGTGGAATGAACGTTACCCGCAGGAGCAGATTGAAAGTCCTTGGGATCTTGATGAGCTTGCAGGGCTTGAAGGCGATGACCTTGCGAGCACCTTTTATGAAGATCTTGACCACCACCAGCTGGGCGGTGTTCCCGAGTATATCGACTGGGACCCCCGAGATGACAAAGAAGAATGGAAAGACTACACGATTAATCTGCTCACTCTTGTCTCTGCGTATGAAGGTGACACCATAACCATCATGTGGGGCGATGCCGGAGTGGCAAACTGGCTGATTACCCCAGAGCAGCTAAAGAATTTAGATTTCTCTAAGGTCTTTTATTCGTGGGATAGCTGCTAAAGAAAATACACCATGAGCACTATTTTTGAGCGGGTCAAACACCTTAATTATCTGCTGAGCCAGCAGAATCGTAAACCCACTGTGCGCATCATTCCTCGCGCAGTTCAGGGAACTGCGCCGGTGACCGCCTCTAAATTTGGGGGAGTGCCGTACCTACCCGCCGGGGCTCAGGCCCCCACCAACCAGGATGGTAGGTCACTGGGTATGGTCGCACAGATTAACTGTGCTGAGTTACCCAAAAATGAGCTTTACCCCAAGACCGGGATACTTCAGTTCTGGCTGGATCCGTACGATGAGTTGGGACTGGGCGTCGATCTGAAGAACCCGGTGTCGCAGGTCAATACTCGCGTGATCTATTATCCTAATCTTGAGGAAACAAACCCATGTGCCCACACTCTTGTTATGCCAGATCAAGAGAAACAAACCGAGATGGAATTTATGGCCTGGCCAGTACACATGGATCAGGGATGGGAAATCGGACTCAGCTTTGAAGAAGCCTCAGAAGGAATAACCCCACAGAATTGGTGGGTCTACCAGAGCCGGTTTGTAGAGTTGTGGAATGAACTATACCCCCAGCAGCCTATCGGCGATTTCGCGGGTATTGATGCATATGCGCCCACAGATGAGGAACGCCCGAGCATGACGTTCTACCGCGACATAGATCAGAGAAGTTACCACAAACTTGGCGGACACCCAGAGTTTACCCAGCAAGACCCGCGTCAAGAGCATGATGGGCTCGATAACTACACAATCAACCTGCTCACCATGTTCTCTGAGGATGCCGAAAAATTTGTTACTGTTTGGGGAGATCAGGGCACTGCAAACTGGCTGATAACTCCGGAACAGCTGAATAACCGAGACTTCTCACAAGTCCTTTTTGAATGGTCCTGCGGTTAGCTGCAACTATCAATAAGACTGGTGAAAACGAAAGTCAGGTATTGGGAGGAAAATATTATGGGCCGTATAGTAGCTAAAGAGGCACGGAAAATCGCGGCAGAAATCACTGCCGCCACACGGCAGCCAGTAATCCGTATTAAAACAGCCGGTGCCAAGGCACCGCTGCCGGTGACTGCCTCGAAGTTTGGCGGCGCCCCGTACCTGCCTGCCGGGGCTCAGGCCCCCACCAATGAGAGCGGGAAGCCCTTAGGGATGATCGCGCAGATTAACTGTGCTGAGTTACCTAAAAATGAGCTTTACCCCAAGACCGGGATACTTCAGTTCTGGATTGATTCCGGCGAAGAAGAAGGCGATGAAAACTGGGGTTTCAACGCCAATGATATAGCCAACCAGGCGAATATTCGGGTTATTTACTACCCCCAGGTGGGTGAAGCCGCCCCTGCGGGGCACCCCGCAGTCACCGCAGCACGGAGCGAAGACTGGCCTATCTACCCGCCAGAGGCTGAGCTTGCGCTCACTTTCAAGAAAAAACATGAGAGCCTGAGCGACACAAGCCGTGAATTTGAGGCCCGGTTCGTATACCGGTGGAACGAGAAACACCCAGAGCAGACTATTAACGAGGTCTACGAGATAGACCGCCTGCACGATGGGGAGAATATTGCCTACGACCTGACCGACAGCACTGAGTACCATAAGCTTGGCGGGTACCCCAGCTTTGTGCAGAGCGACCCGCGCGAGAACAACCCAGAACTGCAAGAATGTACGGTTAACCTGCTTACCATCGCCTCCGAGGAAGCAAAAAATGATGGTGACGGTGACATTATGTGGGGTGATATGGGTACCGCAAACTGGCTGATTACTCCGCAACAATTAGCAGACCGCGACTTCTCACAAGTCCTTTTTGAATGGTCCTGTGGCTAGCTGCTTCGCGCCGATTGTTTGCGTGAAATATAGTCTATAGTCCAAGTTGAGTAAGAAACCGCTCAGCAACGGCCTGCACTTCATCAAGACCCCGAACACGTTTTATCTGCGGCTCCACCAAGTTGCCAAGCTGAAAACAAAGCGCCACGAGAGAACCCATCACAGACCCGATGGAATCTGAATCGGAATCTACCGATACGGCCTGCGTGTAAGCATCGAGCAAAATATGACGGGCTAGACCGGAGGAGGCGCGGGCGCGCGACTCCGCGTAGAGCGCAACCCACACGGCGATCCCCAACACCGTCGTAGCCATCCAATCGGTACCGAACTCCTGCGCTACTGTCTCCGCAGAGGGCTCTACAGGATGTTCCCCACCCCCGAGACGAAGCGCCCGCTCTAGAACATCGCGAGTCTGTGAACCGTCACCAGGAAATACCTCATCCGTGCTCACCGTGCCGCACCACTCGATAATTGTCTTTACTGATGCGGCGAGTATGTCTGAAGATCGTGAAGGTTGGTCGGAAGTTACCCGACCCAGAACATCACGAACCAGCAGAGCATATGCTGCTGCAGAAACCAGCGCCTCCGGATGCCCATGCGTGAGCGCCGCACCACGTACCGCCAACGATACAACTGTACGTTCCTGCTCCACCGGTAAAAACCCGAATGCAACCGACCGTACAAGAGCACCAGAACCTAGCCCCTCAGGATTAATGTTCTGCGTAGCGGTCTGCATCTCTCCACTTGCTAAAGCACGCAGAGTTGCTTTCCCTGGACCTTCCTTTCGGGTCATATACGTACCATGATCGATGGTACGAGGCAGAGCATAAGGAGCATTCTCGGGTAAAACGAAACCCATACCTCGGTACCAGCGCAGATAGGCGAGCCACAGACATGCCGCTTCATCGGCAGCTGCCCCTTGATTGTTCCACTCCAAAACCTCGGTCAGGGCATCAACGGTATAGCAGGTCAGCTGGGTGTCATCGCTAAAGATCAGCGGGGTATTTTCCGTTACGATGTTCTGCGGGCGTTCCGCGATCTCGGTGGCGCTCAGAAGCTCTAAAGGATACCCGAACGCATCGCCTAGTGCACCCGCAATCAGGGCAGATCGAAGGCGTTCGGCATACATTGGAGAAGAAATATGAGGCACCCGAGTAAAATCACCCATAACGCACATTATCCCATACCCCCATAACGCCAAAGCACGGGCGTAAGTTACGTACATGATGAAATCAGGGTGCATGTTCCAGCACCCAATGTAATACTAAAAACTATGAAGATTCTGCACACCTCCGACTGGCATTTAGGGCGTACCTTCCACCGGCACAGCCTGCACGAATGGCATCAACGGTTCATCGATGAACTTATCGACTATGCGACTGCCGAAAAGATTGATGTGCTCCTTATTAGCGGAGACGTGTACGATAGCGCCCACCCCAGCGCCGAAACCACCGAGCTTCTTGGCAAGACTTTAGATCGTCTGGCGCTCGCGGGAATTCAGGTAGTTCTGAGCGCGGGAAATCATGATTCCGCTCGTAGGTTAGGGTATGGGGCAGGTACTTTAGCGCGGCAGGGTATATACCCTGTGACGACTTTGAAGGAAACATTTGAACCGGTAGAACTTATCCGAGACGATATACGAGTGCGTATTTACGCCATACCCTACCTAAACCCACGTTATTATGGGCGTCAGCTTGATGTTGAGCCCACCCATGCAGCCGTGCTGGGAGAGGTCTGCACACGAATTCGAGAAGACGATGAGAAACGGAACGCAGGGGAGAACCCCGCAGATTTCACCATTGTCATGACCCATGCCACCGTGAGCGAGCATGGTTACTTCGATGAATCTGTGCGTTCTTCTTCGGAACGAAATATCAGCGTAGGCGGTGTGGACTGGGTGCCAGCCATGCTCTTCAATGGCTTCGATTACACGGCCTTGGGACATATTCATCGCCGCTATCCGGTGACGGATCGTGCACGATACAGCGGCTCACCGTTACCCTTTTCCTTTAGCGAAGAAGCTAATAAGAACGGAGCCTATTTACTGAACCTCACAGCACGCGAAGGGTGCGTGAAGGCACGGATTGAATCTCATGAATGGAGCACTCGGCTGCCCCTCAAGACCCTGACGGGAACTTTCAATGAGCTGATGGAAAGCGACGAATTCTCGCCCTACGAAACCGAGTATTTTTGCCGTATTATCCTGCGCGATGATAAGCAGCCGGTAGGTACTCTTGACGAGCTCCGTAAACGATATGAGAATATTGCCTCATTCGTTTTTGAGCCTCTGCATCAACAACCGCGCGCGAACGCCCGCCCGCGCATCACCGAAACCACTAACCCGGCGCATGTGTGCGAGGAATTCTACGCTACTGTGCGGGCGCATCCGCTGGAGGCGGCAGAAACCCGAGCCCTTGAACATATTGTTGATGAGGTTATCAGCAGCGGGAGGTCAGCATGATTTTTCATCGCCTAGAATTTGAAGCATTCATGGCCTACCCCAAGCGAGAGGTCATAGACTTTGATGCCCTCAACGAAGCCGGTATTTTTCTTCTTAATGGTCCCACCGGGTCGGGAAAAACGACCGTACTCGACGCTATCTGTTATGCGCTGTATGGAATGCCCTCTTCCGAGCGTGATATAGGCTCTTTGTACTCTACCCATGTGCCCCCTGGAGAAATAAAACCCCATATTTTTCTGGAGTTGAGCATACAGAACCGTCGTCTGAGGATCGACCGAACCCCAGCGTATCGTCGGCTCATCACACGCGGGAAAAATAAAGGAACACCCACCCTCGAAAATCCGCAGGCATTAGTTTCTGAACTTATCCCGGGCAGAGACCCGCAGGATGAACAATCCTGGCGTAAAGCCGCGGAGGGCATGGCAGACTCGGCGGACTACCTGACAAAACTTATAGGACTCAACCGAGAACAGTTTTTGAAAGTTATGCTCTTACCGCAGGGGCAATTCGCCGATTTTCTTAAAGCTCGCAGTAAAGACCGAATTCCGTTGCTTAAACAGCTTTTTCCGGTTGATACCTATGAACAGGTAATGAATAGGCTTCGAGAGGAAGAACAGATTAGTGAGCGTGCTGTACAGGATATTAAACATGCTTTAGACAGGACTCTTGAGCAGACCGTCACGACGTACACAAAACTATGTGAACGACTTTCGCGTAGCGGCACAGACCTTGACGACAACAAAAATATCGTTGATGCGCAGGAGCGCGAAGTTTCTGAAGCATATACCAAACTTGACCTAGCGACCGATCTTGAGACTGCACGGCATGATTTCGAGGGGTGGTTCACGGAGCATCTTCACGCTGTACGTCGGCAAGAACAGCAGGATGAGCACGCCCTGGCCGACCTCAAAGATAAACGTGAAAAACTTGCCGCGCAACAGCAGGACATAGCCCAGCGAATACAGGATTGGGCGGAATATAAGAAACTGCAGTCGGCATGGGTGCGACACGAATCCCAGGAAGAGGAACATAAGAAACAGTGCCGAACGCTCAGTAACTCTCGGGCAGCAGCCCCTGTGGAGGCTGAACTGGAACGTTCTCGTCGTGATGAGGAACGCCGGATGCACGCCGCCGAGCACGCACAGGATACGCTGAACATGGCTCGGAGCAGCGCCTCACAAGCTCTAGAAGCCCTAGGGGACTGTACCGAGCACCTTGAGGCTTCACTGTACCGGATAGACACGGCGCAGGATCTTCAACGGGTTCTCAATCAAGCTCCAAGCGTGATGGCGCAGCTTCGGGTATACCAGCACGATGAACAAGCTTTAGAAGAGGCAAAAGCAGCCCTTACAGCGCTCAAGCGGGACTCCGAGAAAGCGCAACGGACGGTGGAAGGAATTGCGAAACGCGAGTTCCAGAGCCAGCAAAAACTCAGTGATATTAGCAAACGGCTAAGCTCCCTGCACGATGTTGAACAGAACTACGCTCGGGCCCAACTTGCCCTAGAAGCTGCGAAAAAGACTCAGCAAGAAGTCGCTGCCCATGCAGAAAAATTAGAGCAGGCGCGAACTGCTCACGACCAGGCCGTGCAGGCGTATGAGCTAATTCAGCGGGTATCTATCACCGCTTCAGAAGAGTACACGAGGCTTCAAAAACGGCGCTTAGAACAGGTTGCTTTCACTCTTGCAGAGGAGTTGGACGAGGGGAAGCCCTGCATGGTGTGCGGCTCTCGGGAGCATCCGCAACCGGCCCAGCCTAGTGTCAACGGCATTACCTTAGTGGAACAATCTGAGATTGATGCCGCCGAGAAGCGTGCCCACCGGGAGCAGCAGAAAGCGTCGGCAGCAGCTACTTCCGTGGCGCAAACCCAGACCGTTTTGGACCAACTTACCGAGTCTCACATGCCTGATTCTCAAGAAGCGCAGCGTCAAGTTGCAGAGGCACAAAACGTCTATAACCAAACTCAAGAAAGCCTAGAGAACAAGCGTGAAGCGCAGCATCAACAGGAAAAAGAGACGCTTGAACTTCAGAAAATTTTGGAAGAGCAGACTCAGGCGCGTACATCTTTAACCCAACTGCAGACTCAGCAGGCGAGTGAGCGGCAAACTCTGACAAAGCTTGAGAAAAAACTTCGTCAGGTGGCGGCTACCATAAGTTTTGCCGACCGGGTATGCAAGCTTGAAAGCTACGTGGAGCAGGCGCATCGTGCCGTTGATGCAAGCCGTCGTCTTGACGATGCCACAATTAGCGCCGCAGAGAGCGCCCATCAGGCACAGCAAAGTCTGGAACGGTCGGTTTTCGAGACTTTCGAGGCGGTTCAGCAGGCGGTTCTCACGGAGGTACAGCAACAGCATCTTGAGCAGGCTATTTCGGCTTATCGAGAAGAACATGCCACTCTTCAAGCCTCTCTTGACCGACCATCCATGCGTACCGTTGCCACGCTTATTGAGCATGGACAGAAGGCTCCTTCCCAGGAAGAACTTACCCGCATACGTCAAGAACGCGATAATGTTGAGCAACAGTATGAAACTTTGATGACACGCGAGGGTATTCGTACAAATGGTATTGAAACTTTAGAAGCTCTATTTCAGGACTACCAAGAACGGCAAGGGGAATCAGCCCACGCCGTGGAGCAGGCCAATCTTTACGCTGGACTGGCGCGCATCGCTCGGGGTGACAATCCTGATAAAAACCATCAGATAGATCTTGTGAGCTATGTGCTCGGCGGTGAATTTGAGCAAGTCTTGCAAGTGGCTTCTGAGCATCTGCAGCGTATGAGCGATAATCGTTACAGTTTGGTACTCAGCGACAAACGAGAGAAACGAGCGCGTATTGGCGGTGGTTTGAGTATTAGCGTTGAGGATAACTGGAATAACGACCAGCGTGAGGTGAGTTCTCTTTCCGGCGGCGAGTCTTTCCTCGCATCGCTTTCGTTAGCCTTGGGCCTTGCCGAAGTCGTTCAAGCACGTAACGGCGGTATAGAGATTGAGACACTTTTCATTGATGAAGGTTTTGGAACTCTCGATGCGCAGACTCTGGAGCTTGTAATGGAAACGCTGGAGAATATTCGAGAGAACGGTCGTGTTATTGGACTTATATCACACGTTGAAGATATGAAAGAGCGTATTTCTGCCCAAGTCAGTATAGAAAAGCGACAAAATGGCTCGACTCTTCGAGTTAACGTTTAGGTTTGGACGAATGCGGGGGTAAACTATCCAAAGAGATATCACTTAGACGGTTGAGAAGACCGGCCTCAAACACCCCCAAGGAGAACAGGATGCGCCCCACCACATCCGGAAGAGACGGCGGTGAGAGAACCTCACCTACACCGTTAGGTTCTGGTGCGTCTGGTACGCGCATTACTAACAAGCCCTCGCAACAGCGGCATAGCTCTTTAGGGACCGGGGTACCCCGCTGGAGCTCTGGGCTTCAGACAAACACCGTGGTTCCCTATGAAGAATACGATCTGCGAGAAGCGACCCGTGCACACGGTCGCAGCTTCTTGGGAATGTTGAGGCTTCGCTTAGGATACCTTATCCGCACACGGCGTGAAGAAGGATTTCTTTACAGCGCATTTGACGTTATGATGCATATGCCTGTTGCTCTGATCGGTATGACCCTTTTTCTGGTAATTGCGCGAAATCTGCATACAGTGCATGATGGCGGCTACGCTGTAGGGGCTCTTGCCTTTGCCTATACCCTCAAGATATCGACAACCCCGATTTTGGAGCGTTACTGCGGGCTTAGACTCGTATTAGGAGGCAGTGCGGTTCTGCATATTCCTGCGGTACTGTACCTCATGCATCTGTCAAATATGCTGGCTACGGAGGCCGCAGCCTCAGTCACGACTTTTGAGTATGCGGCGGCATGTATGCTGGCAGGCTACACCCTTCCGCCATGGCCTGTGATTGTGCATGAAGCTCGGTATAATCCCACAAAAACTTCTGATCCTGAGTGGCTTTTTGCCATGGTTGCATGGACGAATGTCGAAAAGCTGGCGCTGTATCCTCTGGCTGCATTTGTCTTGGTGCTTCTGAACAGCCTTATGGGTATTAACGCTGGGTTCTGGGCGGCTATTTTATTGGCTGGTTTGTTAATATTTGTTGTCGTTCTTATCCCCAACGTACTTCCTAGAACTCCAAAGTCGCTCCCCTCAGATTCAGATGTGGCGCGAGCAGATGGAACCGCACAACTGCATGTACAGGAGACACCCTCAGATTCTATAAGTATGGTTCTGATCTTGGGACTCATGGTTATCAGCGGATGCATCGGATCTGTCGGTTCAGCTCTGCTGGGATTCGCTCTCAATCACAATGCATTATCGCTCTACCCCTTGATGATTACAATATGCTTGGGGACAGCTGTTATCACTATGCTTCCGGTGCTTTTAGGCGCAGATAAAATTGTTCCTTGGCACGGTTGGCTTTCGAGCGGCGTTGTGCTCACACTGTCTGCCCTTTTACTGCCTACTGTCGATCGAATATCAATGATGATGGTAGGCCTAGCAATCTACGGCGTGGCGTTAGGAATTGTTGTTGGGGGCCATAAATTAGCTTTGGCGCATGTGCTGGTACGCACTCCTGATACCCAGATGAGCTTCTATATTAGTGGTGCTATGGCACTAGGGCTTACCTTTGGTGCTACCTGGGGAGGGTACCTGGGAAGTGGACCCTACTACCGTAACGCCTTTATCGTTCCGATCGTTGCCGCTTGCCTGTACTTCTGCATGGGGCATCTTTACGGGTATCTCTGGCGCCGCCGCTACGAGGAACAACTGGCGCCATTAGACGGCTGATCAGCAAGTAGGACTTACCCATATGAATAATAATGAGGTGGTACAGGTCTTCGAGAGGAAGACCTGTACCACCTCATATATGAGCAAAAGAGTCGTGAGGTTCTTAGTGCCCGCGTTTCTTCCAAGCGTCTAGATCGGGTGCCTCTACACCGATGCCTGTGGAGTCTCCGTGACCCGTGAGAACCGCAGTGGATTCGGGCAGGGTGAGCAGCTTCGACTCGATGGAGTCGATAATAGTGTCGAAGTCGCTGTAGGAACGCCCAGTCGCTCCGGGACCGCCCTTGAAGAGCGTATCGCCCGAAAAGAGTACGCCTTCGCTGTTCTCCCAGCTGAGTTCGGGCGCGTAGAAACAGACCGACCCGGGAGAGTGTCCGGGGGTAGCGATCACATGTAGCTCGGTATTACCAGCACTGATTTTCTGCCCGTCATGCAGGGGCTCGTCGAAGTCCCAAGATGGGTACACCATTTCCCAGAGCACCCGATCCTCAGGGTTTAGGTAGACAGATGCTTTAAAACGCTCGGAGGCTTCTTGCGCAGAGCGAATATGATCATCGTGAGCGTGGGTAAGTAGAATCCTCTCGACCGTGCGCCCGGCAACCTTTTTTGCGATTTTATCGACGTCATGCGCGGGGTCAATGATTGTTACACGCTGGTCATTCCCAATAATCCACACGTTGTTATCGACTTCCCAGGTGCCGCCGTCGAGCGAGAACGTTCCGTGAGTAACAACCCGTTCAATAATTTCAGTCATATGAGAGTTCCTTTCCCGGTTTTAAAGCTCCACCACGGAACGCAGCACGCGACCGGTTTTCATGGTTTCAAAGGCATCATTGACGTCTTCCAGCTTAATACGCTCGGAGACAAAGCCGTCTAGATCGAGGCGGCCGAGCAGGTACTGGTCCACGAACTCGGGGAAGTCGCGTGAAGGTAGCGTATCACCATACCAGGCGCTCTTAATAGAGCCGCCGCGCCCGAAGACCTCATCCAGGGGAATATCCCAGGTGGTGCCAGGCTCAGGAACTCCCACAAGTACCACGCGCCCGGCAAGATCGCGTGCCTCGAAAGCCTGCTTGAAGGTGGGGGCGATACCTACCGCATCTATTACCAGATCCGCACCAAACCCGCCGGTCAGTTCCCGAATAGCCTCGACCGGGTCTACCTTGGCGGAGTTCACGGTGTGTGTTGCACCTTGCTGACGTGCGCGTTCGAGCTTATCGTCATCAACGTCAACGGCGATAATGGTAGTTGCTCCGCCCAGCTGCGCGCCAGCGATTGCTGCGGTGCCTACACCGCCGCATCCAATAACGGCCACGGATTCTCCGCGTTTGAGCGCACCCGTATTGAGAACGGCACCCAGGCCTGCGGTCACACCGCACCCGAGCAGTCCAATAGCGGCGTACTGCTCGGGCGAAATATCGGCGGTAATCTTCGTGCACTGACCCGCTGCGACAAGGGATTTCTCAGCAAAAGAGCCAATGCCTAAAGCAGGAGTGAGCTCGGTGCCATCCTCTAGAGTCATTTTCTGGGTAGCGTTATGGGTAGCAAAGCAATACTGTGACTCGCCCTTACGACATGCACGGCATTCACCGCAGACCGCACGCCAGTTGAGGATCACAAGATCTCCGGGGACAATATCGGTCACGTCATCGCCAACTGCCTCCACTACGGCTGCTGATTCGTGCCCCAACAGGTAGGGGAAATCATCGCCCACACCGCCTGCAACATAGTGGTGATCTGTCTGGCAAACACCGCAGGTAAGAACCTTCACGAGAGCCTCGCCCGGACCGGGATCGGGTACGTGAATAGTCGTTACGGTAACGGGCTCGTTCTTAGCGAGCGCTACAACAGCTTTAACCTTGTGCATACTTTGGTTTATTCCCTTCGGGATCGTTGAAGAAGTTTTCGGGACCTCGTGCGGCTTTACCCGTCGCATAGAGCATGTATGACCACATGTTCTGACGCATCAAGATTTCTTGATACGTCTTTCCATTCTAGGGCTATCACTAGGGTCTGTACATATGAATAGCTATAAGCTAAGCGTGTTGGTGCGCAGAAAGTTTATACTGCTTGCCGGTCACTTCCCTGAGAATCGCGCGCAAAGGCTAAAGCGTTGCGCCTAAAAACGCCTGAGGTCAGGGCGCTCACATGATCCCGCCCCGGAATATCAAGAAATTTTAGATACGGATGTACCCTCTGGAGCAGGGGATATAGCCTACGCCCGTCGGCAGCGATGGAGTCTTCGGAACCGATTGCGATCAGCAGAGGAACACGAGGGTACGGGAAAGGCGGGTTAGCAGCGTGAATAACGGGAATGCGCGTAGAGTCTGCAAGCGCAGACGGCAGTGAGAAGAACTCGCCGAAGGGTATATGCACAAAATCAAGAAGAGCATTGGCGCGTAGCGGTGACGATTCAATAATGCTGGTAAAGGCTTCTTCTGTCGCAGGATCTTGGGTAATGGCATTATCAGCACACGAGGCAGAAAGCATAGAGCGCAGGGCTTCGAGGTGATTGTGCAGGGGCATACCGCCCAGAATAAGCGATGCAACGCGAGATGGGTGCCTCAGAGCGAGCTCCCACCCTACCCTAGATCCGAAGGAAAAACCCACACCATGTACTTGCTGGATAGCAAGTTCGTCAAGGAGAGCAGAAAGCGTATCAGCGAAAAGAGCCATGCCGTTCTGCGGTGAACCATCTTCTGACACTGTGGTCTGGACGACCGGAAAAATACCGTGTTCTTCGATTGTTCCCACCGGGAGTTTGGCATGTACTGTAAAGTTGGAGTCTTTGAGGTATTTTCGCCCGTGAAAAGGTAAATCGACGGTTAGCACGGGTATACCCGCCCGAATGTACTGGCGAATCCAGCCGGTACCGCCCCAGAGCTGGTCGCTACGGGTTGCAAAGCCGTGTAGAAACAGAACGGGAGTTGTACCTTTTTCCGCGTCTGCAGGTGTGTAGCGGGTATATTCAAAAGGCGGTATGGGAGTCTCACACATATGTATATTTTTGCACCTGCGCGCGCTGATTGTGTAGACGAAAATATATATGACGTGTGGGGCGAAAAATCACGTTTATGACAAACACAATCGTGGTGGGTGCGGTATATTTCCGCCAACTACCACAGGTCTATCCGGTAGTGTATGTGCCGCTCATGCTGCACTTAAAAAAGCGTGTCTCGCGAAGAGTCTTGACGTTTGGAGCTGCCGTTTTGAGGATTATCGCTGTGTGGCATGGAATCGCGGGTATGTTTTTGAGAGGACTGCGAAGCCTTCTCCTTCACGTCCCCAGAATCCTCAGAGGATTGTGCCTCCGTCGCCCCTGCACGGGTATCGGAAACAGCTTGTCGAAGCATCTCAGTGTTGGTAGAAACAGCAGTCTGCACCCGTTCGAGGATTGAGGGCTCGGGCGGTTTGGGCAGCGTCTGCTGACCGCTTGCAAGGTCTTGGATCTCTTGGGCACTTGAGCTTAGGGCCTCTAACTTTTCCTGGTACTTGGTAATGGCTCGGGTGTCGCGGGGTTCCACACGCAGTTTTCCGTCGATATCCTCACCCGCCACAATCTGGCGCATCCGTTCAAATTCAGCATCGACATGAGCGCCAAAGACCAGCATATTGTTCATGATCCAGAGGAACACCAGCATGACGATGACACCACCGATAAGTCCGTAGGTAGCGTTATATTTGCTGAAATTATTGGTGTAGATGGTAAAGCCTAATCCGCCTAACCCCATGCCAAACAAGGCGATAACGGCTCCCGGCGAGGTCCACCGAATTTTAAGACGCCGCACATTGGGTGTTGCAGTGTAGAGCATCGCAATGAGAAATACCGCAAGAATGAGAATTAAAACCCAACGTCCATTGAGCCACAGAACCTTGATGAGTTCTATATCTACTCCAGGCATATAGGGCGCAACCCAATCGAGAACTGATGCTCCCAAGAGGAACATCAGCATCATGAGAACCACAAGCACTATAACCCCGGTAGTGATGAGTACGTTATAGGGTTTGAGGAACCACCCGGGTCGTCCTTCGCGTACTCCGTATACGTTATTGAGCGCACGCCCGAAAGACCCTACATATCCGGAGGCAGACCAGAGCGCACTGAGAATACCAATGATTAATGCAAACCCGGCGCCTTGTCCATTGGTTAGCTGATGAATAGGTCCTTCCAGAATCGAGTACATTTGCTGAGGTGCACGCTCTTGGAGGAACCCTAAGATTACCTTGGCGCTATCTTCTCCCTGCCCAAAAATTCCTAGGAGTGACAGGATCGCGAGCAGAGCAGGAAAAGCAGAGAGCACAGTGAAATAGGTGAGCGCTGCGGCTAGATCTGTTCCCCCGTGCGCTCCAAAGGAAAAACCCGCGCGTCGAAAAATATAGGCGATACTGCCCTGAGGAAATTCGCGTATTTTTACATATTCTGAATGAGGAAGTGATTTTTTGCGGCGTCGTGCCATAGGAGCGTTCCTTGTCTTGGTGTTTGCTTGCGGCGCTTAGAAGTACCAAATACTTGTGGCAATAATACAGGAAATATTTTTTCTCATGAGGAGGAACGATAGAGCGCGGCACGTATGAGTTCTCTCCACTGAAGAGTTTTACTATTACTTAACAGCGAAAACCTCCATCCAAAAACCTGTGTATGGCAGGGAACAGGACGAAGGTTTTCGAGTCAGCACCTCAAGTGTATCTTAGTTGGCGATATCTAATGTATGTGCAGTGTGAGCCATAATTTCGTCAGCGAGATCCGGATTATCGTTGAGTTTAACCCCATACCCCGGAACCAGAGCACGGATGCGCGACTCCCAACCCGCGAACTGAGAGGGAAAGCACCTCTTGAGTAGGTTCAGCATAATGGGCGCTGCGGTTGAAGCCCCCGGTGATGCGCCAAGCAGAGCGGCGATAGACCCATCGGCCGAAGAAACAACCTCGGTGCCAAACTGCAGAATTCCGCCCTTCTTCGCATCCTTCTTCATAATTTGCACACGCTGACCCGCTTCAATGAGTTCCCACTCGTCGCCGTTAGCTTCAGGGTAGTAGCGGTGCAGGGACTCCAGACGCGCATTCTTATCTTTAACCAACTCGGTGAGCAGATATTTGACGAGCGACAGGTTATCGAGACCCGCACGAGTCATGGGATAGATATTGTGCAGACGAAGTGAGAGGGGCAGGTCAAGGAGAGACCCTTGCTTCAGGAAATTGGTCTTGAACCCAGCATAAGGCCCGAAAAGCAGAGAACGCTTACCATCAACATATCGAGTATCCAGGTGCGGAACAGACATCGGAGGAGCGCCTACGGATGCCTGACCATACACCTTTGCATTATGCTTAGCGGCGGTAATTTCATTGGTGTTGCGCAGGAACAGACCCGAAACCGGGAAGCCGCCGTATCCCTTACCTTCCCCAATTCCCGACTTTTGGAGCAGATGCAAGGCACCGCCTCCAGCGCCGAGAAAAACAAATTTAGTATGGATTTTCAGGGGTTCTTTGGTATTGATGCGGTTAATAGCAGACACAGTCCACGTACCGTCAGATTCACGGTCAAGGTTCTTAACCTCGTAGCCGTAGCGTACTTCGACTCCCTGAGATTGTAAATAATCGATCATGCCAGTGGTAAGCGCACCAAAATCAACGTCGGTACCTTCCGGAGCCCAAGTAGCTGCGACCGGTTCTCCTTCGGAGCGGCCCTTGACCGTCAAGGGCGCCCATTGAGCAATCTGGTCGCGTTCCGTGGAAAACTGCATTCGCTCGAAGAGCTTCTGCTGGCGGAAAGAATCGTAACGTGCCGCAAGATATTTGGAATGATCCTCGCCGAATACAAGGGACATATGGGGTACAGGGTGGATGAAATCGTTATTGGGCAGAATACCTTCATTCACGAGGGAAGCCCAGAACTGACGTGAAATCTGGAACTGCTCATTGATACCCAAGGCTTTATCAGCGCTTACTTTTCCGTCGGGACCAGCGGGGGCGTAATTCAACTCGCACAGTGCAGAGTGACCGGTGCCAGCGTTATTCCACGGGTTCGAGGATTCCTGCGCAGGTTTATCGAGGCGTTCCAGAAGAATAATATTCCAGGTGGGTTCCAGTTCCTTCAAAAAGACACCAAGTGTTGCGCTCATGATACCGCCGCCCACAAGGACGACATCGGTCTGTTCAGTACGTGCTACCACTGATACTCCCAGGGGTTTGGTGCCCGGCTTTGGGCACGGTCATATGACAGTTGTATGACTCTAGCGTACTCCCTGAGGGTCTGTAGGTACACATTCCACTGAGAAAAATCCAGAATCAGTAATGTAGTTCACAAAAGAGTGAGGAAATTCTGCAAAATACATTAAATTCCACAACTGAAGCCTTAGGAAATTCGCACTTTAGCAAAGAGCTCGATAGCGCTTTGTTCGGTTTCGTAGCCAATAATACGTCGATTAATACCTATGTTAGACGTAACGTTCAAAAGTGGGACCGCAGGCATAAATGCCGCTAAATCCTGGTTGATGGAACGATATTTTTCACGTTGTTCGTCTAAAGAAGTGGCGCTGTCGGCTTCGCGGATCTTACTCATAATCTGTTCCAGCGTAGGCGCAGGTTCTACCTTTGCAGGAGTAATGCTGGGAGACGGGGTAGGCGATGTCTCGGCTTCGGAACTGTCCTTCGGGGCAGCGCTTGCTGACGGTGATGGAATCGGAGAATCGGTGGGATGCGCCTTCGCCTCGGGGGTATCGTGCGATACGGGGTTTAATCCCATAGCATCGATCCACTGCGCCACCAGAAGAGGCGCAAGAACCGGCCCAAGAAAAGCGTAAGGATCACGATAGGTTCCGTAGAAACCACCGAGGAGAATGCCGCGAGTAGTATTTATTTCCGTAGCGCGGGCATGATAATCGGACCAGTTCAGCGGAATAGGTTTAATATTGAGCCCAATATCGAGAAGAGCTCCGATCATCTCAGAGTAGACTTTTTGGGGTGACATAATCCACGGAAGCGAAACATCAATAGGGTAGTAGCATTCGATGGTTTCGCCTGTGTAACCTGAGGCTGCGAGCAACGATTTTGCTTGGTCAACATCTCGCTTATAGAGACGTTCCAGAGAGTCATCCGAGGTACGAAAAAGCCTAGGCATAAGGTGCAGTGCTTCAGAAGTTCCAGAAAGGTAATATCGGATGAGGGCACCGCGATCGACAGCTCGCGCGATAGCTCGGCGCACCGAAATATCTTTGAGAACCGGATGCGCAAGGTTGAACCCCAGATAAAGAAGCGAGAAGGGATCACGCAGCGGGTACAGGAACCCTTCACGCCCTAGAGGCCCTAAGTCATTGCCGCTTACTTGATCGCAGGCATCAACTTTATTGTCTACGAGAGCATAGTAACGCTTGTCGGAAGAATTGAGAGTTGAGAAATGTATTTCGTCGAGTTCAATCTTTTCCTGCTTGATACTCACAAATTTATCGTTGCGTGTGAGAACGATATCGGTATTTTGCGAAGCGGGCGTTGAGATTTTAAAGGGCCCAGTACCGATGGGCATCTCTTTGATACGGTGGTTCTCGGTAAGTGCCTCGGGTGAAATAATGCCGAAAGCCGGTTGGGTCAGAATCCGCAAGAACGCTTGTGAAGGGCGCACAAGCGTAAACACAAGCTTGGAGTCGGTGACGCGTACATCGGAAACGAGGGGAGCATAACGTAAAGGTATCTGCTCGGTGTGTTCATCAGTCTTTGGTGTATCGGCCTTGGGTGTATCTGTGTCTTCCTGAGCCGAAGGGGTTTGCGTTGCGGCGGCAGACGGTGAAGAGCTTGCCTCCTGTGATGCTTTACCTGCGTGTGGCGAGTTGGAGTGCACAATGTTACCAAAACCCCAGCCGTAGAGCGGCTGAAAGGGAACGCAGCGTGCCGCCGTTTCTGGGGATGTTGCTAACGCCTGCCACCGCTGTACATTACGCAGTACGGCTTCTGCCGTAAGGGGAGTGCCATCGCTAAATGAGACCCCTTCCCGGAGCGTAAACGTATAGGTCAGACCATCTGGGCTAATCGTCCACGAGGAGGCAAGCGCCTCCTGCGGAACGCCCGTGTAATGGTCGGCACTCACGAGAGTTTCAAGAATCTGTGCTGTTACACGGTACGTCGGAGAGACCGGGTCAAAGGCGGGATCAAGAGAGTAAGGTGCCGCGCCTTGAGCAAATCTAAAGATCCTGCGGGTCTCTCCTGAACCGTTGTCGGGCGCCGAATCACCGCAGGCCGTCAAAGTATAACCCGCTGCCAGAAGAGACCCTAACCGCAGCGCAGTGCGGCGGCTGATACCGCTGTAGCTGATACCGGGGGCATCGGTTGGGGAGAGATGATTCACGGACAAGCCCTTTCATGGTGATTACTGAACCGTGATAGGTAATGCGTGGTTGATAAGGCGTTTATGTCTGGGCGAAAACACTATTCTTTTAGAATACAACGTCACGATTTAATGTCGCGATACTCAAAGAGGGTTTTAGGCACGACTCACAGCGAATTATAGGCTTAGGGATATAGCGCCAGGGTACTCTGCTGTGCGGTATATAACAAAAAGCCCGCAACTTCTTCGATAAGAAGACGTTGCGGACCCAAGATTGGTGCGCGAGGGGGGACTTGAACCCCCACGCCGTAAGGCACAGGAACCTAAATCCTGCGTGTCTGCCAATTTCACCACTCGCGCGGGGAGCAAAGCTACCTAGGAAAGTCTACACGAGGATATAAGACTATACAAACGGAAAAATCCGACTATTTGGGGTCAATGCCAAGGTCCCGGCGTAGCTTAGCAACATGGCCGGTGGCGCGTACGTTATATTGCGCCAGCTCTATGATGCCCTGCTCATTGATGACGAATGTAGATCGGATAAGCCCTTCGTAGACTTTGCCGTAGTTTTTCTTTTCGCCCCATGCACCGTAGGCGAGTGCGACAGCGTGGTCGGCATCGGAGAGAAGGGGGAAGGTGAGAGACTCTTTGGTGGTGAACTTCTCTAGGGCTGCGGGTTTGTCGGGAGAAACGCCTAAGACAACGTATCCGAGCGATTTCAAAGAGGCAAGGTTATCTCGAAAATCGCAAGCTTCTTTGGTGCATCCGGGTGTTGATGCTTTGGGATAGAAGTAGAGAATGACCTTATGCCCCGCGTAATCCGCTAGGGAATATTGCTGACCGGTGTAATCTTCCAGGGTAAAACTTGGGGCTTTTGTGCCGGGCTCTAGTCGGGTGCTCATGGTTTCTCCTTAAAAGTAGATGTTCTCGGTATTGCATGTGTCGCCGTAAACGTTCTATTTAGTGTACGGGGTTTATAGGATCTCTGGGAGGTTTTTCGCGAGGGTGTGCCATGAGATGAGGTACTGCGGTGCCATCGAGAGCATGAGCGAAAGCAAAAAATGAGAGTTTGTGTGAAGCGTCACTTATATGTAACTTGCGTGAAATATTAATTATCCGTATAGTATTTATCTGTTGTCGTACGAATGCGATACATCACCCCAAGTAAGCGCCTCTAGCTCAATTGGCAGAGCAATTGACTCTTAATCAATGGGTTCTGGGTTCGAGTCCCAGGGGGCGCACAAAATAAACCCCGTCGGTTATGGCGGGGTTTTGTTGTATACCATGGTGATTTGCAATCGTGATGCTGGATGTTGATGTTCGCCAAAATCGCTGACTACAGCCGTGTTCGTAAGTTGCAAAACGCGCTTGATGCTCGTATAGTGTTTATCTGTTGCCGTTTCGAAGCTGCAATATTTGTTACCTAAGCGCCTTTAGCTCAATTGGCAGAGCAATTGACTCTTAATCA
>NZ_KV815300.1:59994-141077 GCF_001814205.1 Rothia sp. HMSC036D11 | reverse complement strand
CTCTTAATCAATGGGTTCTGGGTTCGAGTCCCAGAGGGCGCACAGAATAAACCCCGTCACTATCTGTGACGGGGTTTGCTTTTTTATACAGTCCGGCTGGATTAGTGTATATGCATTATCCGTGACAGCCCTGTATGGTACAGGCCGTTTAAGAGTCTAGAGAACAGGCCAGCGTGAGGTTACAAACTCGCGGAAGGCAGAGACGTCGCGACTTTGATTGAGAACGCCGGTCCCGTGAATGGTGGTAATCTCAGGCGCATCCTCAAAAATAAGCAGGAAAGAGCTGCCGTTCACCGATTCAATAGCCACCGAATGTTCACCTACCCGGTATGCGTGCAGCGCATTTGTGTTATCAATGGTGGATGCAGTACCAGCAGGCGTAACATCTGGCATGCGGATAGGGGCGATAATAACCTCGTCAGGAACCTCTTGGTAGCCCACCAAAAAATGCTCCTGCATAGGTTCTTGATGTTGGTCGATATCGGGGTTGCGGTAGATGGCGCTTCCGGTAGCGTAGACCAAGTTGTAGGCCCCATAGTTAATAATCTGCTCATCAAATGCAGGGTGGAGCACCTTGATGAGCTGTTCTCCCGTAAGAGCCTCGGCGCTCTGTGGTTGGTTAGACTGCTCCGGTGTAGGGGAGGGTGAAGCAGCCAGGTTTTGCGAGTCGGTCATGTACTCATCTTACCGGCGAAGGCGTTCTACGTCACTGCATCACGTCACATATTTACCTGGGGGATTCCTGGAGCTCGCAGATTACCGTGAGAGTCTAGGATACGAGACTCTTGCCTGCGCCGCACTGAATACTTTACAGCTATCTCGAACGCAGGGACCCCAACACGGTATCCAAAGCGTTGAGTAAGCGCTCGAAAATATATCGAAAGTACACGCAATGCGAAGAAATTAGAGAAACTCTCATAAAAACGGCGTGGAAATTTGACTCATGACATCAAGAGCGAGACTATATAAAGGTGCAAACACGCAAGACGCAGCGAATTCTTAGCCTTGTCGTCGTCGCCTAGGGCGCTTCACAAGGTAGATTTTCTGTGAATAGAATGTGCGCCCTTCGCAACACCATAGCGGAGGGTATTTTTATAGCTAAAGGCGCCCGACCGGAGCCTACAGCGAGCGAAACAGTGCGTAAGATACCCGAACAGGCGGGCTTCACGCGCATCTGTCGAGAACTAGAAAACAATACAAACGAGGCATCATTATTATGACCACGGGATTTTCGATTAACTCCGCGGGTAGTGGGCAGGCTGAAGAAAAAGCCCCTGCTGCCGAACGCATGACCGGCTCGCAAGCGATTATTCGTACACTCGAACTTTTGGGTGTTACCGATGTCTTCGGTCTGCCAGGTGGCGCAATTCTGCCCACCTACGACCCCTTGATGGATTCTTCCAAAATTAACCACATCCTCGTTCGTCATGAGCAGGGGGCAGGGCATGCGGCTCAAGGGTATGCAACTTCCACCGGCAAAGTCGGCGTGTGTATTGCAACATCAGGGCCGGGCGCCACAAACCTGATCACCGCGATCGCGGACGCCAATATGGACTCCGTTCCGCTGGTAGCTATCACCGGTCAGGTTTCCACCAAACTTCTGGGCACCGACGCCTTCCAAGAAGCGGATGTGGTGGGCATGACCATGCCGATTACCAAGCACTCCTTCATGATTTCTGATCCACAGGATATTCCGCGTGCGCTCTCTGCCGCGTTCCATATCGCCTCCACCGGACGCCCCGGCCCCGTGCTCGTGGACATCACCAAGGATGCGCAGGTCGGTATGATGGAGTTCAACTGGCCTCCCAAGGTTGAGGTGCGTGGGTATACTCCCGTAACCCGTGGTCACTCCAAGCAGATTCGTGAAGCGGCCAAGCTCATCAGTGAATCCAAACGTCCCGTGCTGTACGTTGGCGGCGGTATTATCCGCTCCGGTGCATCCGAGGAGCTGGCAAAGCTCGCCGAAATTACTGGGGCTCCCGTGGTGACCACGTTGAACGCCCGTGGTGCTTTCCCAGACTCCAATCCGCAAAACCTGGGCATGCCTGGTATGCACGGCACCGTTCCCGCCGTGTTCGCTATGCAGAAATCCGATCTGCTGATTACTCTAGGGGCTCGTTTTGACGACCGCGTGACCGGTAAACTCGACTCTTTCGCCCCCGAAGCCAAGGTCATCCACATTGACGTAGACCCGGCAGAAATCTCCAAGATTCGCTTCGCAGACGTGCCGATCGTGGGTGATTTGCGCTATGTGCTCCCCGAACTCAATGAACTGCTCTCCACCGAGTTCGCCAATAAGTTGCCGGATTTGGGGCAGTGGTGGGTTGAACTTGATACCATCAAGAACGACTACCCCCTTGGGTACACCAAGACCGATGATGGTTTGGGATCCCCCCAGCACGTATTGGAGCGCCTGAGCGCCCTCACCGGCCCCGATGCTTTCTACGTGACCGGCGTGGGACAGCATCAAATGTGGGGCGCACATTTCATCGGCCAAGAGAAACCACGGCATTTCCTCAGCTCAGCAGGACTCGGCACTATGGGATACTGCGTTCCCGCCGCTATGGGCGTGAAAGTTGCCAACCCAGACTCAATTGTGTGGGCTATTGATGGTGACGGTTGTTTTCAGATGACCAACCAGGAACTTGCCACCTGCGCACAGAACAACATTCCCATCAAGGTTGCCGTGGTCAATAACTCCTCGCTGGGTATGGTGCGTCAGTGGCAGGCACTCTTCTACGATGGTCGATACTCCAACACCCACCTGCGCACCGGGCACGGAACCGACCGCATCCCTGACTTTGTGAAGCTTGGCGACGCCTATGGATGCGCCACTTTCCGCTGCGAGAGGGACGAAGATGTGGACGAGGTTATCAAACAAGCGCTCGCTATCAACGACCGTCCCGTGGTGATTGACTTTACTGTGAGCCCCGATGCCATGGTGTGGCCGATGGTGCCCGCCGGCGTATCAAACGACCTCATCCAAATCGCTAAAAACACGTCACCCGATTTCGGTCGAGAAGAGGGAGAAAACTAATGAGCCTGCACACCCTATCCGTTTTAGTTGAAGACAAACCCGGTGTGCTCTCACGCGTGACCGGTTTGTTCTCTCGCCGCATGTTCAATATTCAGTCTTTGGCGGTGGGACCCACCGAGGTTCCTGACGTTTCGCGCATCACAATTGTTGCTGATGGTGAGCCTGAGACTTTGGAACAGCTCACTAAGCAGCTCAACAAGCTGATCCATGTGCTTAAGGTGGTGGAGCTAGCCCCAGAGACTTCAACACAGCGTGATCACATCATGGTTAAGGTCAAGGCGGATGCCGCCGCTCGCCTGCAGGTTGTGCAGGCCGCTGACCTTTTCCGTGCTTCGGTTATTGATGTCTCTACCGAGTCCGTGGTGATTGAGGCAACCGGTTCTCCCGAAAAGCTCAACGCCTTGCTTGATGTTCTTGAACCTTACGGAGTGCGAGAGATTGTGCGTGCTGGGACCATTGCACTCTCTCGTGGTCCACGTTCCATGAGTGAACGTATCTAACGCTAAAACCCTGTCAGGATGTGGGAAGCACCGCCCGCGGTTTGATACTTCCCGCATCCTGAGATTTATCACAGAACGCCCATGAGCGGCGCCACGTCTAGTAAACTTAACGCCTGAGCCTGAGTTCGGGCTAAACCTATTATTTTGAGGAGACAAAATGGCAGCAACCATTTTCTACAACGACGATGCAGACCTCGCCCCAGTCCAGGGACGTACCGTTGCGATTATCGGTTATGGTTCTCAGGGACATGCACACGCTCTGAACCTGCGTGATTCTGGAGTCAAGGTTATTGTTGGTCTGGCTGAGGGCTCCAAATCCCGCGCTAAGGCTGAAGCAGAAGGTCTGCGCGTAGCTACCGTTGCTGAAGCTGCAGCTGAGGCGGACCTCATCATGATTCTGACCCCGGACCAGGTACAGGCTCAGGTCTACAAAGAGAGCATTGAACCCAACCTGAAGCCTGGCGACGCTCTGTTCTTCGCACATGGCTTCAACATTCACTTCGGGTACATCACCGTTCCCGAAGGTGTGGATGTAGCTATGGTTGCGCCGAAGGGTCCCGGCCATACCGTGCGTCGTGAATATGAAGCAGGTCGTGGTGTGCCCGCTCTCGTTGCCGTTGAGAAGGATCCGTCCGGTAAAGCTCTGGATCTTGCTCTGTCCTACGCTAAGGCACTCGGTGCAACCCGTGCAGGTGTTATTAAGACCACTTTCACCGAAGAAACCGAGTCTGACCTCTTTGGTGAGCAGGCGGTGCTGTGCGGTTCGCTTTCGCAGCTGGTTCAGTACGGTTTCGAGGTTCTTACCGAGGCAGGGTACCAGCCTGAAATTGCATACTTCGAGGTTCTGCACGAACTCAAGCTCATTGTGGATCTGATGATTGAGGGCGGTATTGCTAAGCAGCGTTGGTCCATTTCCGACACCGCCGAGTACGGCGACTACGTCTCCGGTCCTCGCGTGATTTCTCCTCAGGTCAAGGAGAACATGAAGGAAGTTCTCGCCGATATCCAGAACGGCGCCTTCGCAAAACGCTTCATGGACGATCAGGCCGCAGGCGCACCCGAGTTCAAGGAACTGCGTGCTAAGGGCGAGTCTCACCCGATTGAAGCTACCGGTCGCAAACTGCGCGAGCTGTTCTCGTGGAACACTGTTGACGATGACTATACCGAAGGTTCGGTGGCTCGCTAAGCACTAAGCTACTAGCGTTTCTGGGGGTGTCTATCATGATGATAGGCACCCCTTCGTGTGTGCTTGGCCTTTGAGATATTTATGGCGACTAATAGTAACGCCCTGAAATTTCTTTCCTGCCGTATATACCACCTACCTGAGCGGCTGGAGCTATATGGTGCTGTTCCTGCTACTGGACAAAACAGGTAATGACGAAATCGGTTGTGTATTGGCTCGGGAAGGTGCTCTCATTAAACTAGGGCGCAGGCGGAAACACCTGCACAACCCAGCAATGACCATAGATAGAACCGTTGAAGGAGAGTTCCCCGTGAGTGATATTGTTGAGAAAGCTGCTGCCCTTGTTGAAGAGCTCTATACCGAGAACCCATTACCCACTATTGGGATTAAGCCCTCTGAGGCTGCTGAGCCGCTGCCGGTGACCGTCTCGAAGTTCGGGGGAGTGCCGTATCTTCCCATCGGCGTGGAGGCACCCACCGATTCAGACGGGGTGCCGATGGGTATGATTGCGCAAATCAACTGTACTGAACTGCCGGAGAATCCCATTTATCCGCCCACCGGCATGGTGCAGTTCTGGGTGAGCACAAACGCAGGGTGGGGGATAGATAAGTGGGGGATATATAAGGGAGAGAACCACCGTGTGATCTATTATCCTCAGCTGGGTGAAGCGAATCCGGATGCGGTAGCGACTTGGGAGGATCATGAGCGGGAATTCTGGTGGCCTATCAAAAGTGAGTGTGCACTCGCATTTACGACGCCTGGGCGGGAAATATTTGCCCCGAACGATTCGATAAATCACCCGCTGCTTGAGAGGTGGAACCAGGCATACCCGGAACAGGCTATTATGAGCCTTTTTGACCTTGAAGATTTTGAGGTGGAAGAAATTGAGGAATTTACTGGTTCAGGGGACTACTCAAGGCTTGGTGGGTTACCGGACTTTGTACAGGGTGATCCACGCCGCGAATACCCTGAGAGCTCTGATATCCGCAGGCGTACCGTTAACCTGTTAACGATAAACTCGAACATAGGCGTGCTCTGGGGTGATTGTGGTACGGCGAACTGGGTGATTGCTCCGGACCGGTTGGCAGCCCGTGACTTCTCGCAGGTCTTCTATGAGTGGTCATGCGGCTAACGGGCCCAGCCTACAACGCACTGTTGTAAACGCAGGTGGCCCCTTCGCACATGCTGCGTGCTGAGCACCGTCACGGTGTGCAGCGTGCAACATGTGCGAGGGGGTCTGCTGCTGCAGCTGGGGTTGTGTGTGGGTACATGACGGCGTGCTTGTCGCATTACTGTTTCGCCGCATCTATGCTGAAAAACTGCGGTAAGATTAATAATTATGAGTGCTACCCCCTTCTACATCACGACTGCGATTTCTTACCCCAACGGAAACCCCCACATCGGTCATGCCTATGAGACCATTGCCGCCGATGTGCTGGCACGTTTCAAGCGACTCGACGGTTTTGACGTGCGCTTTATGACGGGCACCGACGAACACGGGCAGAAGATGCAGACCACCGCTGAGAAACAGGGGAAAACCGCCAAAGAACTCGCCGATGAGAACTCCGCCCGTTTCAAAGCGATGAACGATGCTCTCGGTATTAGCTACGATCGCTTTATTCGCACTACGGATCCGGATCATTATGAGGCATCTCAAGCAATCTGGAAGCGTATGGAAGAGAACGGGGATATCTACCTCGATAAATATGCCGGATGGTATTCTGTGCGGGATGAAGCCTATTACGCCGAGGATGAGACCGAAGAACGCGACGGGCAGCGCTACGCCATTTCTACCGGAACGGAAGTTGAGTGGACTGAGGAAGAGTCTTATTTCTTCCGCCTCTCAAAGTACGCCGATAAACTTCTAGAACTCTATAAGAACGAAGGGTATGTTTTCCCTGAATCGCGTCGCAATGAGCTGATCTCATTCGTCAAGGGCGGTTTGAATGACCTTTCGATTTCACGCACCACCTTCAACTGGGGTGTCCCCGTGCCCGGCAACGATAAACATGTCATGTACGTGTGGGTGGATGCGCTGACTAACTACCTGACCGGGCTTGGCTACCCCAATACGGACGGGGAACTGTTCACGAAATATTGGCCCGCTGATCTGCACCTGATCGGTAAGGATATTACTCGATTCCACTCTATCTATTGGCCTGCTTTCCTCTGGTCTGCCGGTCTTGAGCTGCCCAAACGTGTTTTTGGGCATGGGTTCCTTCTGGTAAATGGCGAGAAAATGTCGAAGTCGGTGGGCAACGTGGTGGACCCCGCGGATCTTGTGGCAGCGTTCGGGCTGGATCAGGTCCGATTCTTCCTGATGCGCGAGGTCTCTTTCGGACAAGACGGCTCATACTCCGAAGAATCTATTATCAACCGTATTAATTCTGATTTGGCGAATAACCTGGGTAATCTGGCGCAGCGTTCGCTCTCAATGGTTGCTAAGAACTGTGACGGTAGGGTACCGACCCCTGGAGAATTTACTGAGGCTGACCGCAAGATTCTGGCCGATGCTTCCGCACTTTATGAACCGGTGCGGGCAGACTATGATGAGCAGGCGTTCCACCGTGCCCTAGAGCGCATCTGGACTGTGCTTGCCGATACGAATGCTTACTTTGCGGAACAGGAACCGTGGACTCTGCGCAAGAACGGCGAGTTTGAGCGTATGAATACCGTACTCTACGTGACTCTTGAGGTGGTCCGTCAGGTTGCCATTCTGATGCAGCCGGTTATGCCCAATTCGATGGAGAAACTTCTTGACCTGCTGGGGGTAGCAGAAGGGGAGGAACGCCTTTTCGCTGCGCTCCCTAAGAACCTGACAGCTGGGAAGGAGCTTCCTGCACCGACCCCGGTTTTCCCGCGATACGAAGCGCCAAAAGAGGTATAGAATCACACTATAAAGTACAGAATATCCCGGAACCTCCAAAGAGGTTCCGGGATATTTTTGATAGTGAGGGCTCCCGGTATTATCTATAACACCGGGAGCCCTCACCCGTTGCAGGATCTAGCCTACCTGATTAGTGGGAACTCAGCCCTTCTACCGGGGACTGTCGCGCCGACCGGAAGGCTGGGATAGCCGACGCTGCAAACGCAGCGATGATACCCACGATGAGCACGAGAACCAGACCGCTGACAGGTAGAACTACTGCCATCGCCATGGACTCGCGAGTAGCGTGTACCAGTACTTGAGAAAGTACAAGGCCTATACCCACACCCGAAACGATACCCATCGCCAACGCGCCGAGAGTAATCATGACAGCCTCGGTCGAAACCATACGCCGCAGCTGCTTGCGGGACAGGCCCAGCGAGCGGAGCATCGCATTCTCCCTGCGACGTTCGTTCACCGATAGGGTCATAGTATTCGCCACACCGATAATGGCGATCACAATAGCCAGTGCCAGCAGGATCAAGGCACCACTGAGCATAATATTCAGCATTTGGTCATTATTCTTGCGAATCTGAAGACCACCCTGAAAATCGGTTCCGTTGTTTGCCTTGGCAAGCTCCCCTTGAAGCTCGGTATTATCGCTTGATGACAGTGGAGTGCTTGCCCGCACCAGAACCATGGTTGCTGTACCGCGTGCTGCGAAACTACGCGCCAAGGCGGGGTTTTCCTGAGCCGCTTTCATGAGCGCTTCTTGGGCGGCGGGATCGTCCGGCAATGCCTGATTACTAGCGGCCTGCGGATCAGATGCATTCTGAACCTGGGCACCGGTTTCCGGTGATACCACGAAGAACGGTTCCTTAGTGTTTGCCTTGACGGGTTTGAGCTCAATCTCGCCAAGAGGACCGCTGACCTTAAGACGAGTGCTGTTATCGAACTTACCCAGATCCCAAATATCCTGGGGAACAAGTACCTCATCATTCTTTACATTGGTACCTGATTCTCCGGTTGCTACCTTGTGCAGATCATCGTTGCTAAGTGCAATTACATTGTCTTTGAGATTGGCGGAGTCTGCGTTATCGGGCTTTGCTGTGTATTCGATAACGCCCGCAGCCGAGCCGACGCTGACAGCCTCAACATTCTTCGTGCCCCTGATCTTATCAGCAACTTCGTGAGCCTTTGTCACGCTTGCGCTGCCGTTAGTTGTGGTAGATTCACCGAAAGGAGCGTATGCCGAAATCGGCGATATCCTATCAATCTCTTGGGCAATGGAGGCGCTCATCACTGAGTGGCTGGTGAGAACAGCGGAAATAACCAAGGTTCCTACTAGCACGGCTCGCCCAGTGGAGACCGTGCGTTTGGGTGAGCGCAAGGAATTTGCTAACGCCAGTTTACCCGTTTGCCCGCGCAGAGCTACGCCGAAAAAACGAACCAGAGGGATGAGAACCCACGGGGTGAGAAGAAAGACTGCTATGCCGAGGAAGAGGCATGCCAGCAGTACGGAAGAGATAGCAGATCCGCCGTCTTTATTCCCTATAGCCGCGATAGCGATAATAACGCCTGCAAGAGCGGAGAGAATACCGAAGATTCCTCCTAAAACACTAGGTTTCTTGACCGCCTGGCTTGTGCTTGCGCTCATGGCACTAATAGGGGAAATACTCAGTGCGGTGCGCGCCGGTATAAGTGAAGCGAGTACGGTCACAGCGGTGCACATGAGTACGCCTGCAATAAACGCCGTGGGGGAGAAATTGACGATGAACGAGCTGAACATCGCGTTTAGAATGCCACCGACCGCGTATACCAGTCCTGAACCGATGACTGAGAAGAAGACCCCAATTATTAGTGATTCTATGAGGAGCATCCGCACCAGCGAACCACCGCGGGCACCCAGAGTACGCAGCAGGGCGAGTTCGCGTACGCGCTGCCCCACCAGCACCGCGAAGGTGTTCGAAATGACGAACGAAGAAACTAACAGAGCCAGAATTGCGAAGGCGATAAGAATGGTATTCAGCGAGTTGAAGAGCGTTGAGAACTGTTTCTTAAGGTGATCTATCATCTGCGTGTTAGAGAGCACCTTGGGGGTGGTGTTTTTATCACCGGTGTTCAGTTCTTTCTGCAGGGCGTCACGCGATTCCTGAGTATTGTTCTTGAGCTTAATGAATGCCTGAGGCGCCATGGGTTTAGCGGGGTCTGAGACGATCCCGCCCTCTTCCTCTGCAAGCTGACGCGCGGTATCCGCAAGACCGGTGCCACCAATAAAAACGTTGTCGCTCATCTGTGAATCTGAGATACCGGTGTTAAAGGTAGCTGTGAGGGTGTACTCGGTGTCTTTCGCGTTATCCTTATCGGTGGCTGAGGTGACGATATTGGGCATGGTTACCTTATCGCCAATTTTCAGGTTGTGTTTCTCGGCGAAGCTCTTAGCGACCAGGAGTTCGGTGTCTGTGGACGGGAGATTCCCCTCAATATCAAAGGGCGAAAGGTCCTTTGACGGTGGCGCAGAACCGTATGCTACCTTCTCCTTATCGGCTCCGTAGGTGCCGGAAAAAGTGTATAGAATCCAGGATGAGCTAACCTCTGGAGATTCCTGAATCTTCTTAACCGTGTCATTGGACATCGGGAACTTAGCGGTTGAGTTCTGATTATCCTGGTCCATGACACCCGCAGAGACTACCATGTTCTCGGAGTTAGCGTAGACATCGCCGATAGTCGCATCCATCGTGGCCTGAAGCGATGCGGTAAGCATCAGCACTGCTGAGATGAAGAACGATGAAATGGCGATACCAATACCCGTGAGAATGTATTTCTTCTTGGAGGAGCGGATATTTGCCCGCGCCACCGTATTAAGCGTTGCAGCCAATGTTATTCACCTTCCAACTGGCCCATAGCCTGAAGCACCGCGTCGTGGGTGGGATTAAGCATTTCGCCAGCAATCATGCCGTCTTTGAGGAAGACCACGCGGTCTGCGTAGGATGCTGCGTGTGCATCGTGGGTTACCATGAGGATGGTCTGTTGGTGCTCGGTTGCCGCATCCCGGAGAAGCCGCAGGACCTCAGCTCCGGAGTTTGAATCGAGGTTGCCGGTGGGCTCGTCGGCGAAGACGACGTCCGGACGGGAGAGCAACGCACGCACAATAGCGACGCGTTGCTGTTGACCGCCGGAGAGCTGTTCGGGACGGTGATCCAGACGTTTTTGCAGCCCTAGGGTTTGAACAAGGTAGTCGCGCCACACCGAATCGGGCTTTTTACCGGCCAAGCCGAGCGGCAAATCGATATTCTGCCCGGCGGTAAGGGTTGGAACTAGGTTGAATGCCTGGAAAATAAACCCGACATGCTCACGGCGGAATTCGGTAAGCTGATTGTCTTTTTGGCCGTAGAGGTCGGTATCGCCGATGCGAATAATCGTCTCTGGATTACGATCTGGAGTATCGAGCGTGGCGAGAGTTTGCATCAGGGTTGATTTACCAGAACCGGAAGGCCCCATGATGGCGGTGAACTTGCCGTACTCGAAGTCGATGTTCACATTGTTAAGGGCATGAACGATGGCTTCGCCCGTGCCGTAGGTCTTGGACAGATTACGTGTTGCTACCGCAGGTTCGTATGCGGGAATTGTTGATGTGCTCATGATTTAATTGTTTCAAGATTGCAAAAATATATCCCCTGACATTTGTCATCCTTTGAGCTGAAATTCTTGAAGACAAAATAAATGGCACTCATACTTTTGGATGAGAAATACTAGGGATTGAAAAAAGCAAGCCTCCGTAAGGATGAAAATATCCACGAAGAAGAAAAATAATTAAATAAAAAAATTTAGAGCCTCTGCAATAATTATGGACGCTATTTTGATCCCTAGAAAGTAAGAATATATAGACTATTTAGATCTATAAAAGTGGGTTTTCTAAGTTTTATATCCGGGACTTCTACACGTAAAAATAACTCGGGAGCACGAACCACATAAAAAGGGCAAACTCCCTAATGTGGGGAGTTCGCCCTTTTCGATGCAGGTTATTTCGCCAATCGACTAGCCTCGCATGCCCTCCACAGGGGAGAGACGGGCCGATCGGGCCGCTGGTAATATCGAGGCAACGAACGCCGATACCAGACCTACCAGCAGAACAAAGAACAATCCAAGGTAAGGAAGATCAATGACGACTTCAGTAGAAGAACTGGTACCTGCAATCACAACTTTAGCGGCGGCAATACCAATTCCAACACCCGCGAGGATGCCTAGGATCACGGCTCCTAAGGTAATCAGAATTGCCTCGGCTGAAATCATGCGACGCAGCTGTTTGCGGGAGAGACCCAGTGAGCGAAGCATCGCATTCTCGCGGCGACGCTCGTTCACCGACAAAGTCATCGTATTGGCTACACCGATAATCGAGATGACTACGGCCAGGGCAAGAAGAACTAATGTGAAGATCAGCATGATCATCATAATCTGATCAAATTGCTGGCGTCCCTGCAAACCACCGGTGAATTCGTTACCGTCATTAGCCTTGGTGAGCTGTTCCTGAAGAGTCGAGTTTGCACTTGAGGAAAGCGGTGACTTGGCGTGAACGAGCACCATAGTCTGGGCACCGGTAGCCCCACTTGTCGATGATGCAGCAGAGCTCTGCTCCCCAGTATCCGGGGCAGCTTCTGCAGGAACTTGAGCGTTTTCAGGAGCCTGTGATGAATCTAGTAGAGGCTTTGGATCTGAGGCGTTCTGCAGCTTGGCACCGGTCGTGGGATTCACAATATATAGCGACATATTGTTGCTGGTGGACTTGATGGGTTTTAACTCTACCGTCCCCAGAGGACCACGTGCTTTAAGGCGAGTGGAGTCATTGAAGTGGGCATTATCATAAAGGGCAGCCGAGACAAGCACGGTATCATCTTCGAGCTGATGTGACCCTTCAGTCGGAATGACCTTTGTGAGATCGTCGTGGCTGAGTGCTACCAGATTCTCGGTGCGATTCTGTGCTTCACCACCGTCTTTCGGAGGAACCGTGAAATCAACGGTACCCGCTGCAGAAGCCACAGCAACACTATCGACGTTTTCCAAACCGCGAACTTTATCAGCGACAGAGCGCGCCTTATTGACGCTCTCAGATCCTGCTGTAGGTCCGGTACCGTAGGTGGCTGCCGCAGAGATCGGGTATAGCTTATCCATCGCGTTCGCCACGGTGGATGTCATGATGGAATATCCGGTCAGTACTGTAGTGACGACAAGTGCGCCTACCAGGACCGCGCGCCCGGTCGAAACGGTACGTTTCGGGGAACGCAGTGCATTTGCTACCGCCAATTTTCCGGTCTGGTTGCGGAAGACTGAGCCCAGGACACGAACAAGGGGCAGAAGAAGCCACGGGGTCAGCATAAAGACCGCAATGCCCAGCAGAAGCGCGGCAATCATAACGAGAAGAACAGAGGTTCCTGCATTTGAGCTATCGTTATTCTGCGTGATGGTGTTGAACGCAACGATCATGAGTGCACCGCCGCCAGCACCGATAACAAGACCCGCAATAAGGCCTGCGATGTTCGGCTTCTTGACCGCCTGAGCCGTAGTTTCGCCCATCGCGCTGATGGGAGAAATCTTCAAAGCGGTACGCGCCGGAGCAAGCGAGGCAATAACCGTTACCAAGGTGCACAGTACAACACCGACAACAAAAGCCATCGGATCGTAAGAAACCATGAAACTATTATTGGATAGCGCACTCAGCAATGCCGCGATCGGATACACGAGAACCGCGCCAATAGTGGAGAAAATGACGCCCACAACAAGCGATTCAACCACAAGCATACGTACCAAGGACGAGCCCTGTGCCCCTAGAGTACGTAACAACGCCAGTTCGCGGATGCGCTGTCCCACGAGAACCGCAAAGGTATTCGAGATAACGAACGAAGAAACCAAAAGCGCTAATGCGGCAAAGGCGCCTAAGATGACACCGAGGAACGTGAATATCGTGGAGAGCTGTTTCTTTACAACCTCCATGTACTCAGGACCGGACATAACAGAAGGCTCAGTTTTTTTGTCACCCGTGTTGAGTTTCTTCTGCAGCTCTGCGCGAGCAGCGGCGTCGTCCGTTCCTTTGAACTTGACGTATGCCATGCTGGCACCGGGAACAGCGTAGTTTGCAGAAGAAGCACCCCCAGCATTTTTGAGTGCCTTGTTAGCTGCCTCCCCATAGGAAGTTCCGCCAATAAACATAGCATTATTCGTATCGGAGCCTGAGAATCCGACATCAAAAATACCAGTGATGGTGTACTCGCGCGTAGTTCCTGTATTTGGGTCAGAGATCGACGCGACTATATCAGGGGAACTGACCTTAGAATTAAGTTGAAGATTATGCTTTTGTGCAAAATCTTTCGAGACCATCAGCTCGGTGTCTGAGGTCGGCAATTTACCTTCAAAGTCGAAGGGAAAAAGATCTGCGCTGTTAGGCGCTTGGGTATAAGAAACTTGAGTTTTATCGGGACCAAACTTACCCCGACCCTGGTAGACAATCCACGACTGATCGACTGAATCATCATTCTGAATATTTTTGATGCTCTCTTCATCCAGATAGATATTTGCTTCAGTGTTAGAGTTATCGCGCGCATAGGAAGAGACAACAACGTTATCTGCTTTGGAAAGAATGCCATTTACCGATGCATTTAGAGTTCCCTGCAAAGAGCTGACTAATACAATAACGGCAGCAATAAAAAATGAAGAAATTGCGATACCGATTCCAGTAAGAATATATTTTCCTTTAGACGCGCGTAAATTAGTGCGTCCCACCGTATTAAGCGTTGTAGCCAATGTTATTCACCTTCCAACTGTCCCATGGCGTTTAGAACAGCATCGTGGGTAGGTTTGAGCATTTCGCCAGCTATGGCACCGTCTTTGAGGAAGACTACGCGGTCTGCGTAGGATGCTGCGTGTGCATCGTGGGTCACCATGAGGATGGTTTGCTGATGCTCGGTCGCTGCGGTTCGCAGGAGCTTGAGTACTTCGGTACCAGAATTTGAATCGAGGTTGCCGGTGGGCTCGTCGGCGAAGACGACGTCCGGGCGGGAGAGTAGTGCGCGTACGATGGCGACACGTTGTTGCTGACCACCGGAGAGCTGTTCGGGACGGTGGCTGAGCCGTTTTGTTAGACCCAAAGTCTCCACAAGATAATCGCGCCAAATAGGATCAGGCTTTTTGCCTGCCAGGCCAAGCGGTAAGTCGATATTCTGCCCGGCGGTGAGGGTGGGTACCAGGTTGAAGGCCTGGAAAATAAAGCCGATATGTTCGCGACGAAACTCGGTTAACTCTTTATCCCGCCGACCGTATAGCTCGGTATCGGCAATTTTGATGCTGGTGTTGGGGTTAATATCCGGGGTATCTAGGGTTGCCAAAGTCTGCATAAGGGTAGATTTACCGGAGCCGGAAGGCCCCATAATAGCGGTAAATTTACCCTGTTCGAAAGAAACTGTTACGTTATTGAGGGCATGTACCGTCGCCTCACCTGTGCCGTAAGTCTTGCTCAGGTTTTGGGCGGTAACAGCTGGTTTAACAGAAGTATCTAATGTAGTAGTCATAACACCAATTATCCCAAACTAGAATGAAAACCTGTGGGAGGTTTTATCATACTTTTGGGTGATTTCTGAAGTTCTGTCTCTAAAATAACCGTAACTATTTTCAAGGTAAAGTTAGTGAAATTACAGGCAATATTATAAGTAGAATACTTTCTCAGGAATGTATGCGAAAGTAATATATATGAATGTGTTCTATTAAATACTTGGTATAGTACAGTAATTTTTTATATGCTGTATAGAATCTGCACAGACTCAGTCTTCTCGAAGCGCCTGAACTGGTGAGACTTTTGAGGCGCGTACGGAGGGAACCCACGAAGCTAAGACAGCAATTCCTAAAGCGCCGAAGAATGCTATACAGTATTCCGTCAGGGGAATTCGGTAGATGATCTCAATGTTCTGTGGCGTGATAGCGCGTGTCAGGATAAACCCGGCAAGCGTGCCGCCGATGAGAGCAACCAGCAGCGCTGAAAGCGTGATAAGAATAGCTTCCATCATAATGACTGAACGTAACTGCTGACGCGAAAGCCCCAGAGTGCGGAGGAGCGCGTTTTCGCGGCTTCGTTCATGGGCTGAGAGCATCAAAGTATTACTTACCCCTAACACCGAAATCAGTACCATAAGAGCAATAATAGCCAGGATGGTATACATGATAACGATAAGGGAAATTTCGACAGCAGCGCGCATCTCTAGAATGCCCGCGAGATATAACCCGTGTGTTGTACGGGAAATATCCGTTAGATCATTCCGTAATTCTGTACTTTCATCAGAACTCAATCCCTGTTTGGCGCGCACTACCACATAGGACTCTCCAGTGGAAGAAGAACCTTCAAGAAGCTGGGGATGATCAAGATCCTGGACCTTGGCGGCGGTCTCACGTGAGATATAGGGGGTATGGTCATCAGTTTGCGAGTACACCGCAGTAAGCCGTAGGTCTCCACGTGGACCGTGAAGTGTAAAACTAGGTGGCTTATGCCCTTGCAAGGCATGTTGTTCTGAGCGAGGCAGAACCACCACATCACCCTGCAATATCGTTTCCGAGGTACCAGGCAATACTACGTCAATATCCTGGGGTGAAACCGCATAGGCAGCGGGAAGATCAGTATGGTCAAGAGTGCCAGCTGCAGCGCTGGGATTACTGCCTGCTTCATTCACCGGCCCATCTGAAGTTGTGAGAGTATGAGAATCATCATCGCAGGTGAGGTTTCCCGCATATTGTACAAACGCTTCAGACTGTACGGACGGCAGTTCTTGGACCCTGCGCTGCGCATCCTGTGCCTGGTGCATATACCGTTCTGCAGTGGATTCAGAATTCTGAGAATTGCGTGCAGTAGAGGAGTTACCCTCCGTATCCTTGGAGCCATTAAACGTTAGAACCGCTGCCGGATGGTCTGTCTGCTGTATAAAACTTGTGACAGATGCTTTAAGGGTCACATAACCTGTAAGCACCATAGCTATAAGCATCATTCCTACGAGGAGGGCTCGCCCGGTCGACACCATACGTGCCGGAGAACGCAGCGCATTTTTACACGCGATAGACCCTGTTAGGGTATGTGCTATCAGAGAGGACCAAAACTTCACGAGCGGTGAAAGTATTTTATGGGCTGCCGACAAAATAGCAAAGCCTAAGAGAGCAGCAGCAATAATACCCACAACAAGCACTTGAACGCTATGGGTGCCCTCCATGCCATCAGGCACATGCTCAGAGGATTTACTCATGAAGACTGCATACGCCACAATACTCGCCACAAGCAATAGCAGAGCGATAACCCCCTGACGCTTACCGTAGGTAGAAACCTGCTGTACTACGCCATCACGAAGCCCTTGCACAGGCGATACTTTTGATGCTGCATAGGCGGGTTTAAGAGCGGCGATCCAGGTGACGGCAACACACACTGGCAGAGTAACTCCCAAAGGGACCAGGGAAAAAGTGAAAACCAATGTATGAGCGGCCCACGACGTGATAACCGCCCAAAGAGCGTAGGCAAGTGTAATACCTAAAGAAGCTGCGAGAACTCCCAAAACCGTAGATTCTGCCAGCACTATAGTGAGAAGATTGGGGCGGCTGGCTCCTAAAGTACGCAGCAGAGCGAGCTCGCGGGTGCGCTGAGAAAGCAACACGCTAAATGTATTGGTGATAACAAAAGCAGAGACCATGAGGGCTAATGCTGCCAGACCTAAAAGGGCTGCGGTGAGCAGATCATTGGCAAAACCTATGTCCGGTTCTAATTTGTGGGCATATTCATGCGCTGGCACTACATACCCATGATCGTCGTGGTGCGCGGTAAATTCCCGCTTAAAATCTTCAACCGAAACACCCTCACGGAGCTTGACCGCAACTATATGCGCATCATGAACAATATTTGTTTTATGCTCGCGATGAGCAATTTTAGATGTCGTTGTTAGCATAGTGCCACCGGCAAAAACTGTTATTGAATCTTCAGATCCCAGGGGCGGAGAGTGGAAAGTACCAGTGATCGTATATTCCTTGGTGGGCAAGGAATCTTCTAAAGATAGTGTGCCGCCCTCAAAATTTGTAATGGACGTGGGAGTGGGCAGCTTTATTGTTGCGACCGGGTCAATGCCGTGAAATTTATCGCCTATGTTGAGATGCAAAGACTCACGAAGCGACTCTGGGAGCAGAATTTCATGATCATTCTGTGGCATTCGCCCCTGTATCTGATAAGGAAACAAATCCGGGTCAGTGGGAGCTTGAGAAATCGCATAGGGCACAGGGTCGCCCGGCGCGTCATGATACATGGCTGAAACTACCGAGTCTTCCCGGATACCAGCCACCTGGGGGCTATTACGGATATCTTCAACTTCCTCAACCGAGAGAGCGCCTGACGAGTTCTCCTTGGCTTGCCCCGAGATGTTGGTAGCAACAACCGCATCGCTGTTACGTACCTGATTGCCGTAGTGCGCCACATATGTGGCGGAAATGATTGTATTGAGAAGAAGCACGGCACTCAGGAAAAAAGCTGCAACCGCAATGCCCAGTCCCGTCAAAATATATTTACGCCAAGATGCGCGCAGATTTGCATATATCAGCGAGAGCAGAGAGGAGATCATGTAAAAAATCCTGTGGCGTACTACATCATAAATATCGGTCTACTATATAACCGTAAATGTTGGCTTGACGGATATTCATCATTCCCAAGAATGATTTTTCAGCCTTTTCACAGGTTCTGTCCTCAACGGTAGATGTAGACACAAGGAGCCTACGAAACGATCCCAGCCTCATAGGCCATAATCACGGCCTGAACCCTATCGCGGGCATCAAGTTTTGCCAGAACATGCGAGACGTGGGTCTTAATCGTAGCCTCCGACAGCACGAGCGCGCGGCTGATCTCCACATTGGAAAGACCCTGCGCAATCAGACGAAGTACCTCATGCTCACGCGGCGAAAGAGTCTGCATGAGTTCCTGATGCAGAAGCTGCGGCTCCTCCTGAGGAGTGGGAGCAACACTGGCAGAATCCTGTTCCGAATGAACCTCCAACACCGGAATCATATGTTCCAGCAGGCGGCGTGTAGCGGAAGGGGCGATCACCGCATCACCGCGATGTATTGTTCGAATAGCCCCCAGAAGTTCTTCGGGAGGCGCATCTTTCAGCAAAAAACCGCTTGCCCCGGCACGTACCGCCGCATAGACATATTCGTCGACGTCGAAGGTAGTCAGCATAATAACCCTGGAATCAGGAACGTTGAGCTCTAGAATACTTTTTGCAGCCTCCAGCCCATCCATAATAGGCATACGAACATCCATAAGAACCACCTGAGGGGCGGTACCTTCTTCAGCCATACGGGCATAGCTATCAACCGCCGCTGCGCCGTCATCAGCTTCGAGAACAACCTGCAGATCAGGTTGCGAATTGATAAGCATCTTCAAACCGCCGCGTACAAGCTGCTGGTCATCAACCAGCATCACGGTAATCTGTTCGTTCATAGGATTTCCTTTAATATGTTCTGTCACTTTTACAATACTGGGTTCCCATTACGTTTCGCGGTACGGCAGCCAGGCCTTCACGCTAAAACCACCCTGCAGATCCGGGCCGTAATGCAGGGTTCCGTCATACATTGTGATGCGCTCGCGCATACCCAAGAGACCGTTACCGCTGCCCGGCACAAAGGAATATGGAGCATCCGAGCTGTTGTGATGCGCCGGAGCGCTGTTGTACACGTCCAAATACAGGCCATCTCGTTTCCACACAGCCGAGAGGGTAACGATCTCAGCATCGCGGGCGTGTTTAACGATATTGGTGAGCGCTTCCTGGATTACACGATATGCCGCTAGATCAGCTCCCTGAGGGAGGGCGCCGTTTATGGTACCGGTAATGCCAGCGAAGTCGATATTAACTCCCGACCTGCGAGCCTGCGCAACCAGAGCGGGAATTTCGTGAATTGTAGGCGCTGGAGCGTACATGGTGTCTTCATCGGTACGAAGAACCCCCAGAAGGGAACGCATCTGCGTGAGAGAATCGCGTGCGGTGACCGCAATAGTTTCAAGCGTCTGTTCCGCGATAGAGGCGTCATGCTCCTGAAGGTTAGTCGTTTCGGCGGGCTGAGTCGTCGTGGTCCGTATCGCGGCTGCGGCATACCTGGCGCCGTCAGCCTGCGTAATGATGCTGGAAAGTGAATGCGCCACAATATCGTGCATTTCGCGGGCGATGCGGGTGCGCTCGTCCTGTGCCGCAAGACGCCGTTCCTGTTCCTGCTCAAATTCGAGGCGCATCGCTCGCTCTCGAAGCTCATCCTGGCGAATAATGCGAGTACGCCTTGAATCACCGATAAACCAGAGCACGGAATAAATCGCACCGCATAAGGTCGTAATGATAATCGAGCTTATAATAGCGGCAAATTGTTCGACCCGCGGAAGCAGCATGATGAAAAGCTGGGTCCCTACCGCAAAGGCACCAATCCAGCCCGCAATAAACATGCGAACCCGCAGCTTCTTCTTCCAGTGCCTGCCGATATGATAAGCCGCTACGCCTACCGGAAAATACAGATGAACGGGCAAAACATCCGGAATAAATAGAGTGAGAGCGGTGGAGACGAGAACAAACCAGATTGACCCATAAGGATGCCGGTACCGAAAATAAAGGGCGGTCGTATTGATGCATGCAATGAAAAAAGTAATGCCGCTATCCCTATAGGACATTGCAAGAGCTATGAGCAGAACAAACATCTGCATGAAAGCAACTACCGTGATATTAAACCAGCGGTAGTTCCTATCTATGTAGTTGTTAATTCGGCTCGTTAGATCCATGGGTTAAGTGTAACGTTCGCCCTCAAAACAGGTAATCACTCGGAAGGATGAATTTTGTACGTACTCGTGTAGGTCATGAGGCTGCAAAATCTGGAATAAGACCTCTCAAAACTGCGAGATTATGCGGGAATATATATGCCCATACTCTGAGAATCATGGCCTAAAATCTGCGCAATTGTTCGTGCCAGCAGTAGGGTAGAGGTATGACTACTGAACGTTTCATCAACCTTGCCGTGATCGCTGGCGACGGTATCGGACCTGAAATTATTACCGAGGCGCAGCGTGTGCTTCAACGCGCCTGCGAGCTTGATTCTATTCGCGTAGATTCCACCGACTATAAACTTGGCGCCGAGCACTGGCTTAAAACCGGCGAAACCCTGCCCGAGAGTACGATGGAGTCTCTCAAACAGCACGATGCGATTCTTTTCGGCGCTATTGGTGCCGATCCGCGCAGCGGTAAGATTCCCTCAGGGCTGATCGAACGTGAAATGCTTTTGAAGCTGCGCTTCTCTTTTGACCATTACATTAACATGCGTCCCGCACGGCTGTACCCGGGGGCAGTGTCGCCGCTGAGCAACCCTGGAGAGATCGACTTCGTGGTGGTGCGCGAAGGTACCGAAGGGCCCTACGTGGGTAATGGAGGAACTATTCGCGGCGGTACCGATGCCGAAATCGCAACCGAAGTATCTATTAATACAGCCCACGGTGTTCGTCGGCTGATCCGGTACGCCTTCGAACTGGCACAGTCTCGCCGTAAGAAGCTGACCCTCATCCACAAAACAAATGTACTCGTACACGCTGGTCGTTTGTACACCCGTCTTTTTGAAGAGATCGGGCGCGAATTCCCCGAAGTGCAAACCGATTACCTGCATGTTGATGCGGCAACAATTTTCATGACCACCGATCCCTCGCGTTTCGACGTGATCGTAACCGATAACCTGTTTGGCGACATCCTGACCGATCAGGCCGGTGCAGTAACCGGAGGTATTGGCTACGCGGCCTCAGGCAATATCAACGCGGTAGGGGAGTTCCCCTCAATGTTTGAGCCCGTGCATGGTTCAGCCCCCGACATCGCGGGGCAGAACAAAGCAAACCCAACCGCCGCAATCCTCGCGGGAGCAATGCTTCTGCGGCACCTAGGCTATGAGTCGACGGCGGTCCGTATTGAGGATGCGGTCGAGGCCGATATGCGCGCCAACGGCGCCCGCACCCGAGGCACCGACGAAGTTGGTAACGATGTCTTAGGGTTCCTAGGCTAGCTAGGGCTGAGATAGCTTACGCCCCGCCTTCGATTTTCACGATATGGGCGGCGGTGGGTTGCGTGTGCGTTGTGCCTATTCATCAGGTACTCTAAAACATGTGCAACGGGCACATCCGCCCCGTCGTCCGCTGGCGTGGTCACAAGCCGCACTGATGAGCTTCGTAAGCGATGCCGCTTCTGCCTCCCACCTTGAGGTTCGCACCGCCGATGCTATTGGCAGAGAGAATTGACAGAATAGGATTACACCATGGCACTTGAATTTAGCCGTGAAAAGAACCCCGCCCCCGCGAGTGACGAACGCCGAGCCGAGATTCTTGCCGACCCCGGATTTGGCGACTATTTTACGGATCATATGGTCAGCATCGACTGGAACGGTGATTATAAGACCGGCGGTGAATGGTCGAATGCGCGGGTGCACGCCTACGGTCCGCTCAGCTTAGATCCCGCCGCTGCGGTTTTTCACTATGGCCAGGAAATCTTCGAGGGTATTAAAGGCTACCGTCATTCGGATGGGTCGGTATGGACATTCCGACCCGAGAAGAACGCGGCGCGCCTGAACCGCTCGGCGCATCGTATGGCGCTGCCTCAGCTGCCCGAAGAGACCTTCATCGAATCCCTAAAACAGCTGGTGCAGGTAGATGAAAAATGGGTTCCCAGCGGTGAGGGAGAAGCGTTCTATTTCCGTCCGTTTATGATTGCGACCGAGGCATATCTGGGGGTTCGCCCTGCTCGTCACGTGGAGTATCACGTGATTGGGTCGCCTGCCGGTAACTACTTCGGCACCCCCGAGCCGGTGGACATTTGGCTGTCCACGAAGTATGCTCGCGCTGGTGAAGGCGGTACTGGCACTGCAAAATGCGGCGGTAACTATGCTGCCGCCATGATCGCCCAGCTTGAAGGTGAAGAAAACGGCTGTAAACAGGTGATCTTCAAAGACCCGCACCGTAACGATGCTCTTGAAGAGCTGGGCGGCATGAACGTATTCTTCATCTACGGTAAAGAGAATAAGTTGGTAACCCCCGAACTTACCGGAACTATTCTAGAGGGCGTTACCCGTTCCTCAATTTTGCAGCTGGCGAAGGATCGCGGAATGACCGTTGAGGAACGCCCCATCACCCTCAGCGAGTGGCGTGACGGTGTGGCTTCTGGCGATATTACAGAGGTGTGTGCCTGTGGTACCGCAGCGGTCATTGCCCCTATTGGAAAGCTCAAGGCTACTGATTTTGAGATTCCTGCGGCTTCCGAAGGATTTGGTGAGATTTCCAAGAGCCTGCGTGGAGAGCTCGTGGGCATTCAGACCGGTACAGTAGAGGACCGTCATGGCTGGATGACCCGCCTCGTCTAATAACTCCCGGTTACTGCGCCGGGCGCATCCGTGAAACGTGCAGAGAGTGACTTTCCGACGATAAGCTCTACTTTTCAATCGGAAAGTCACTTTTTGCGTATCGAGAGGGGTGTGAATGACTGGTACTCTAGAAGGTATGCGTATTGCACGATTTACCGTAGATAACGATCTTCATTATGGTGTGGTTGAAGGAGAGGACGGCAGCGAAATTTTGCATGTTCTCGCGGGCGATCCGTTTTACTCCGGTGTTGAAACCACCTCGAAGACTTATCAGCTTGAGGATGTTCGCCTGCTTGCCCCCATCATTCCACGCTCCAAGGTGATTGGTGCTCTTGCTAATTGGGCGGGTACCCCGGCTCCTGCCGCCCCGCAGTTCTTCATCAAGCCAAATACGACGGTGGTCGGCCCTGGTGATCCAGTGACTCTCCCCGAGTATTCCGAAGCGGTCAGCGTTGAAGGCGAACTGGCGGTTATCATCGGTCGTATTGCAAAGTCGGTTCCGCTGGAACGTGTGCATGAGGTCGTTTTTGGATACACTGTAGCCAACGATCTGACGGCACGTGACGTTATGGAGACGGACACGCAGTGGACTCGTGCGAAAAGCTTTGACGGCTCAACCCCACTGGGGCCCTGGATCGAAACGGAGGTTGATACCGACTCGCTGAATATCACGAGCTGGGTTGATGGTGACGTGGTGCAGGAAGGCAACACCTCTGATATGCACTACTCGGTGGCGGAGCTCGTGTCCGCGGCATCCGAGATCTTTACCCTTCTTCCCGGAGATATTATCTTGACCGGAACCCCGGCGGGTATCAGCGTCCTTCGTGATGGTCATGAGGTCGAGGTTGAGGTCGAAGGTATTGGGGCCCTGGTAACCCGCATCCGCAGTTAGAGCCTATTGGCTGAGAGTGCTAAACATAGATTCCTCAGCGCTATAGGCCGTACAGCAGCATGATTTTGAGATACATAAGTTCAGGAGAAAACCTACTATGACCGAATATCCCGGTCCCGATCTGCACGATCCACGCGAAACTCGCGTACGCTTTTGCCCTTCACCGACCGGAACCCCGCACGTGGGCATGGTACGTACAGCCCTGTTTAACTGGGCTTATGCGCGCCATACCGGTGGTAAGCTCATTTTCCGTATTGAGGATACCGATGCGGCACGCGATTCGGAAGAATCGTTCAACCAAGTGCTCGACAGTCTGCACTGGCTGGGCATTAACTGGGACGAAGGCGTGGGCGTAGGCGGCCCCCATGAACCGTATCGTCAGTCTGAACGCAAACGTGAGGACATTTACCAGAAGGTTTTCGAGAAGCTCATTGAGGGCGGGTATGTCTATGAGGATTTCTCGACCCCCGATGAGGTGCGGGAACGCCGTAAAGCAGCGGGGCAGGATCCTCAGCTCGGCTACGATAACTATGATCGTCACCTGAGTGACGAGCAGAAAGAGGCTTTCCGCGCCGAAGGCCGTAAACCCGTATGGCGTTTGCGTATGCCCGATGAGGATATTACGTTCAACGACCTTGTACGTGGTGAGATTACCTTCAAAGCCGGGTCTGTCCCGGACTACGTTGTGGTGCGTTCTAGCGGTGACCCCCTGTATACTTTCGTGAACCCTGTGGACGATGCTTTGATGGGCGTAACCCACGTGCTTCGCGGCGAAGATCTATTGTCTTCAACTCCGCGCCAAATTGCACTGTACCGGGCACTGATTGATACGGGCGTTACTACATTTATCCCCGAGTTTGGGCATCTTCCCTATGTGATGGGGCAGGGTAATAAGAAACTGTCGAAGCGCGATCCCGAATCGAATCTCTTCCTGCTGCGCGATGCCGGATTTATTAAAGAAGGTCTGCTGAATTACCTGTCTCTGCTAGGCTGGTCACTATCCGCAGATCAGGACGTTTTCTCAGTCGATGACCTAGTGGCGCACTTCGACATTCACGATGTGGTAGGCAATCCGGCACGTTTTGACGTCAAGAAGGCAGAGGCTATTAACGGCGATCATATTCGTCGTTTGGAGGCGGACGATTTCCGAAACCGTTTGGTGCCCTATCTACAAGCCGCTGGTGTTGTTGGTGAGGAACTTTCAGCACGTGAAGAGCAGATTCTGACAGAGGCCGCTCCCTTGGTGCAGGAACGTATGCAGCTCTTGGGCGAAGCTCCGAAGCTTCTGGCATTCCTCTTCAAAGCTGATGAAGAGATTACAATTGCCGATGATGCTCGTAAACAGCTCAAAGAATCTGCCCCTCAGGTTCTTGCCGCCGCTTTAGAAGCGCTTGAACCCCTCGAATCTTGGGATGCGGCAAGTATCGAATCTGCTCTGCGATCCGCTATCGTGGAAGGTCTGGAGATCAAACCGCGTTTGGCATTCGGACCGGTACGTATCGCCGTTTCGGGTGAGCGTATTTCGCCCCCGCTCTTTGAGTCCATGGAGATTCTGGGGAAGGAATCTTCCCTCAAACGTGTACGGGCTTTGGCCGCTGAACTTGGGGCTTAACCCCGAACGCATAGCCGTATCTTTTTTGAGAAGAACCCGGTGGTTCGCAAGTGTGCGTGAACCACCGGGTTTTCTCTATGCAAGATTTGTGTGAAAGCACTCTATATATGGGGCGCTAGTAAATTGTACGGTTCTCGGCTTATGCTGGTTATACGATCGTGCATCGTGGGAGGTGAAGGTGAACCACAATAAATACGTTTTGCGTGCCTTGCGCAAAGGAACCGTGATGGCGTTTGCGAATGCTTCAATCGTCTTGCTTATTGCCACTATTGCAGATGCAGTGAGATCTATCTGGACCATTGTGATAATTGTGTTAGCCAGTGCCTTAGCGTATTTCGCGGCATATCATGAAGCTAAGTTTGATGATGAACAGATTGCGCGTGAACGCGAAGCAGAGAATCAGCAGCAGGAAGGCGAGCATCTGAGAGGGGAGGAAGCCCGTGAAAACGTCCAGGAGCTGGCAGAAAACGATAAGGAGGATAAAGCATGACTAGGCGTGATGTAACATTTGCCGCCATAATGTCTGCCATAGCATTGGCAGTTTACATAGGTGTGAAGGTTTGGCTGGGTGGTCACTGGGACTGGGTAACCTTCGTCATCTGGGTTCTAGCTGCGCTTCTCTTTGGGTTTGGCATTATTTATGCGAAGTCATTCCTAATCCGCATGGTAGATGAGATGACCGAGGATGGAGTAACGCCCAGCGAAGGGGAGCGCCGCACCGGGATTGGTACGGGATCCGAACGTAATTCGCGTGCGGAATCCATCGCGGATGCAGCCGTTGACTCTTCTGCTGAGCACGCGCATCACCTGGGACATCAGCATCATCGTCGGCAGGAATCCTCAAACTCGTAAACATCCTGAGCATATTGGCGTGCTCTAAGCTTCTGTAAAGGGCATCATATAGAAAATATACGTGCTTGCTATCATGCCTATAAACCCTAGTCAGCGTGCTGTAGGCATGGGGAAAATAGTGAGCTGGAGAATGTCAAGAAAAGATTTATGCGTGTAAGAGTTGCGGGCCATCAAACGGTACAGTATAGTATTTACTTGTGAGCGCGTCGGAATGAAAGGTTCCGGCTCGTTATTTTGTGAAAACAGAATATTGCGGTTGTAGCTCAGTTGGTAGAGCACCACCTTGCCAAGGTGGATGTCGCGAGTTCAAGTCTCGTCAACCGCTCTGCGAAAGCCCTGAAGTAATCTTCAGGGCTTTTTGTGTGTATGTCGTAAGGAACCGTAAATGTTGGTTTATCTTCCGTGAAAATTCGGAGATTCTGCCGTGTTCCAAGATTTTGATGACGATAAGTCTCTAAGAAAATAAACGTCATAGATGGTATTTCTATTGCTTTTTGGGAGGAAAGACGTGAATATAGGGAGTACACCTTCTTAGGTACTCCTACCCTAAGTTTTAACTATAGGGTAACTAATTTTTAGTGTCCGTCATTCTCTTAGGGAGTTTATATGGTTCTTTTGCTCACTAAAGCTCAGCGTAAGCCTTTCAAAGCAGCTACCGTTGGGGCACTTTCGATGTCGCTCATGGGGGCACCTTTTGCAGTGCCCGCGTCCTTTGCGGTAGAGTCTCCTGCCCCGCAGCAGATTACTGCTGCTCAGGCTCAACAGGTGCAGGGGATTCCAGGGCAGTATCAGATTCGCCATTCAAAGAACGGCAAAATCTTCATTGCTGGCTCTAACCGTGATATGTCCACATCGACTATTGCGCGTCTGGATGAGAAGACTCTCCAGATAGAAGCAATAGCCACCTTACCTATCACCCGAGCCGGTACCGGATACAACGCTGGGTATAAGAATTTGGGTGCTTTTGGTATTGACGTGGATGATGAGAATGGCACCATTTGGGTTACGAATACTCGTGATAACGCTGTGTCTGTGTACGACCAAAATAATCTCAATCTCTTGTGGACCAACTACGGCGCTCAAGAGGGAGATGAAAACTGGATCGAGCATCCGCGTGAGGTAAAGGTGGATGCTGCCTCCGGCAAAGCATTTGTGACGGGTCGTTACTTCGTCTCTGCCATTGATCTGAAGACCCATAAGGTTGAGAAGATCAAGGTGGGTGGAGATGAAGAAGGTAAGCGCTACATCAGCATGAATGCCACCATTCATGATGGTAAACTTTACGTTCCCGAGCGCGCTACCGGCAAAGTTTATGTGATTGACACGAATACATTTAAGGTTCTGCAAGAAATCCAGACTCACGCCGATGTCGAAGGCGTTGATGTTCTTCCTTCCGATATTGCCATTGATGTTTCTGAACAGGAGATCTACGTCTCTGCACAAGGCAGTTATGACCGTCAGAGCGGCGAGTCTAAGGGTAATTCCGGGGTGACTGTGTATGACCTCAAGACTGGAGAATATAAGAAGTCTATTCCGTTCGGTAAGCAGGCACTTTCGCTCGTCAACGATGAAAATCGTGACCTCGTATACGTTACGGATTTTGCTACCGGTAAGGTCGGCGTGATTGATGGTCGCGCAGATCGTCTTATCGGCGAAGTGCAGTCAGCCTCCAAGGGGGCCAACGATATTACCTTGGGTGCTGATGGTGAGGTCTATATCGCTAATAAGGATGGTTTTGCCCCCGATACGACCATTCCCTTCGGTATGGATTACGCCCAGGGAACGCTAACTTCCAAAGAAGAAACTGCTGATTCTATTACCAAGGTGAAGGTTACCCCGGAGAATATGACAGCGGAAAACCCCGAGGTAGAGATCAATCAGATTACTCCGCAGCAGGAAACCTTTGCAGGTTACCCTGCCCCTCTGACGGGCGGCGATAACAGGACCCTGACCAACGTGTCGTATAACGATATTGCTGGCAACCTCTTTGAGAACGACATCATCAAGCTGGGGGAGAAGAGCATCACAACCGGTTACCCCGATGGCGGATTCCACCCCTTGGAGAGCATCGAACGTGGAGCAATGGCAGCGTACCTATATCGCCTGGCGGGTTCTCCCGAATTTGAGGCACCCGCGGAATCTCCTTTCAGTGATGTTCCTACAACCCACCCCTTCTATAAGGAAATTGCGTGGCTGAAGGCAACCGGTATTACGACAGGTTGGGAAGACGGTACCTTCCGTCCTGAAGAGTCAATAAACCGCGAGGCTATGGCGGCCTTCTTCTATCGTGCCGCAGGATCCCCGGAAGTTCAGCAGAAAGCAACCTTTACGGATGTTTCGGGAAACCCCTTTGCCAAGGAAATTTCGTGGTTCCAGTTCTCGAAGCTCTCCACCGGTTGGCCTGACAGTACGTTCCGTCCGCATGACTCGGTCAAGCGCGATGCTATGGCAGCCTATATGATGCGTTACATGGGTAATTTTGATTCCGTGAAGGTTTCAGCGTCCGCACCCAAAAAATAGCGCATAGCAGGTGAGATGCCTATCGTTGCTTAGTTGGTAAGTTTATATTGCCGCTTGAATAACATGTACGCGTTGGGTGAGGGCATCTCTTGGATGCCTTCACCCGATTGGCGTGTATTCGGGAGGGGTTCCGGAGGCGGGGTATAGATTTTGGGCAGACTTTTGTGATGACCATCTCAAGGTACGAAGTTGCATGATGCAACAAAGCACCGGTATAGTTATTATTCGTTGCGGCGAAAATCGTTGAGGTTTTACCGGAACAACATAATGAAATAGTGGGGTATGGTGTAATTGGCAACACAACGGTTTCTGGTACCGTCATTCTAGGTTCGAGTCCTGGTACCCCAGCGAGCATCACTCGATGCTATGGCCCCATCGTATAGCGGCCTAGTACTCCGCCCTCTCACGGCGGCAACACCGGTTCAAATCCGGTTGGGGTCACACTAGGAATAATCCTCAGATCACGGAGATCTGGGGATTTTTTTGTTGCTTTTAACGGGACACCAAATGCCCTTCTGGCGCCTCAAATAAGGGCAACAACCCATATTTGACGCGCTATCTTCCCACTCGGTATAGTGTTTACCTGTAGGCGTGATTGGCGCAGTGGTAGCGCGCTTCGTTCACACCGAAGAGGTCACTGGTTCGAACCCAGTATCACGCACGAGCCACCCCCGTTTGTACATCCACAACGGGGGTTTTTGTATACAGCCCCAATCACTATCCGCAGATCAAGAAGGTACTCGGTGACAGCACCAGAACTAGCAAATCCAACCGATTACGGTCGCATGTACTCTCGTAAACGCGGCGGAGAGCTGCTAGTTCCTTCCATCACGACCGTTATCGGTCAGCACGCTACCGATATGAGCGGATGGCACGGTTATATGGCTGCAAAAGCTGCTCTCGAAGACCAGAGAGCTTATCGTGCTGCTGGATCCTCGGGGCTCAAGTACGCTATTATTCGTGACGCGGCGGCCGCATCCGAACGGTACCGAGATGCTGCAGCCGAGCGCGGTGACAGGGTACATAATTACGCCGAGAATATTGCGTTACGCGCCATGGGAGCGGAACACAACGTCGAAGAATGTCGAGAACAGCTTATCCGCAACGGCGAACAAGCCTATGCGGATAGGTTCGATGAATGGTGGGACGCTTTTCGCCCTCAACCACTCGCCGCAGAAATTACTATCTGGAATAAGTCCGTAGGTTACGCCGGAACGCTGGACCTTGTCGCTCAGATCGCCGGACGAACCTGCATTATTGACTATAAAACTAAAGGCACCGACCGGCGAGGGCGTGTTAAACCCCTTGACGATAAGGTGGTTATGCAACTGGTTGCCGGGCTCAAAGCCGAAGAATCGCTGGTAGACCCCGTCGCGGGAACCTGGGAACCCTGGAAATACGGTGATGCCCCCATCCTGATGGGCGTGGCACTGGGCGAAACGCAGGTGGTGCCGCATCAGGCAAATCCAAAGATTCTTGAACAGAACTGGTATAAATTCTGTGCATTGCGGAGGGTCTGGGAATATAACCGTACAGTTCACGAATTCCCGGACGACGCTCTCATGCCGGTAGTTCCGCCTCCCGTGGCAGGTCAACCGTCTTCGGGAGATCACACACAGGTAGCCTAGTAAACCCGGTAGAAGAACAACAAAATAATCACGAGTGTTCTATTTGGACGAATACCTCAGCCGGTACAATAGAATGCTGGTATTTGACAGCCCTTCACCCTATTTGGAGTATATCTGCGTACCATAACAAGCGCATCAGGGAGACATATGACAATTCTGAGTATCCGTACCGTAGGCGACCCCGTTCTTCGCAGCGAATGTGAACCTATCACCGTTTTTGATCGGGAGCTTGCCAAACTGATCGACGATATGCTTGACACCATGTACGACGTTGAAGGAGTCGGGCTGGCTGGGCCTCAGATTGGTATCTCCAAACAAATTTTTACCTTTGGCGGTATTGACGACCGCGAAGGATATATTATCAACCCCGTACTTGAGACCGGAACGGAGCCTCAAGAGGGAGGGGAAGGATGCCTGTCGGTACCCGGTATGAAATCGGATACTCCGCGCATGAACTGGGCCCGGGTGAGAGGCGTAGACAAGATGGGAAAGCCCCTGGTGCTTGAAGGGGAAGGACTATTCGCGCGTATGCTCCAACACGAAACCGATCATCTTCACGGCAAACTCTTTATCGATCGCCTTGTCGGCGAAGATCGTAAACGGGTTATGCGCGCCCTCCGAGCCGCAGACTACAACAAGGTGACAGCACAGACCTCTGCCGAACGAGCAATGCGGGTAGGAGGAAGCTTCGGTGCTTCCCTAGGCAGCTTCAGTGCATAGATATACCGTACTCCACTAGGTTTAAGGACTCACCCATGACCCTCAAAATTCTTTACGCGGGAACCCCCGAGATCGCTGTGCACCCTCTCGATGCGCTTGTCCAGTCCCCGCGGGTTCAGGTGGTTGGAGTGCTCACGCGCGAGGACGCGCCGGTAGGTCGAAAGCGCATCCTTACCCCCTCGCCCGTAGCACAACGCGCTGAAGAGCTCGGGCTGCCTATCGTTAAAGCGAACCGGTGGTCGCCAGAAACTCAACAGCAGATAGCCCCGCTGGGAGCCGAAGCCGCCGCCGTGGTCGCATATGGCACAATTCTGCCGCAACATGCGCTCGATATGCTTCCTTACGGCTGGGTTAATCTGCACTTTTCGAAGCTGCCCGCGTGGCGAGGGGCCGCACCCGTACAGCGTGCTCTCATGGCGGGAGAAAATGAGATTTTCTCGAATACCTTCCTTCTAGAAGCCGGGTTGGATACTGGCGCGGTCTTCGAAGAAGAATCCACGCTGGTGACGGAAGACGATACTGCCGGGAGCATTCTCACACGTTTGGCGCAAAGCGGGGGAGAGCTGTTGGCGAATACCTTTGTACGGCTTGAGGCAGGCGAGCACGGAACCGCGCAGAACGAGGACGAATCCGTCAGCTACGCGGCAAAGGTGACCAATGCCGATGCGCGCATAGATTTCACCCAAAGCGCCCACAAAATTCTTGCTCAAGTTCGCGCAGTAACCCCGGAACCTGGCGCCTGGTGTGAATTTTCGGGGAACCGACTTAAGATCGGCGGTGTGCGTCTGAGCGATCAGGCCGGTACCTTGGCTCCTGGACAGCTTGAACTTCGTGGTAAAAAACTCTATGTGGGTACGGCGGACGGTGCTTTAGAACTGGTGCGTGTACAACCTGCCGGTAAAAAAATGATGGACGCGCTCGCCTGGGCACGCGGTCTCGGTAGCGGCCTCGCCGAAGGAAAGGTAGTGCTCTCATGACGGAGCGACGTTATAACGACAAAAATGGCTCACGGAATCCGCGAAATCGCGGTGCATCATCAAAACGATTTGACGGTAAGACTAGTGAACAACGCCGAAACGAACGTGCCCAGCGCTCCCACGATGGCATGAAACGCGGCGGAGGTGGTGCTTCCAAACGTAATAAGAGCGGACATGAGCGCAACCGTAAGCAGCTTTCGTCCCGTGAGTTCTCTGCGACTGCGCCCTCACAGCGCTCACGCTCTGCAGACCCCGCGCGCCTCGTCGCATTTGAGGTTCTCAACGCGGTAGCGCAAAACGACTCCTACGCAAATCTCGTGTTGCCCGGCACGATTCGTGCCCATCATCTTGACCATCGGGATGCGGGCTTTGCCACCGAACTCACCTACGGAACCCTGCGCAGCCAGGGTACCTACGACGCCATTTTGGCGCATTGTGCGGATCGTCCGTTAGAGAAAATCGGTACAACCACGTTGATTGTACTGCGTATGGGCGTTCACCAGCTCTTGAGTATGCGCGTGCCCGCCCATGCAGCTCTTAACCAAAGCGTCGCATTAGCCCGTGCTCAGATCGGCGGTGGCCCCGCGAACTTTGTGAATGCGGTGCTGCGACGCGTCAGTGAGCGTAGCCGTGAGGAATGGTACGCCCGTCTGGAAGCTGATGCCAAGGACGACATCGAAAAACTTGCGCTCGCAAAATCGCATCCGACCTGGATTGTGCGTTCCATGCGTCAAGCGCTTGCGGCTCATGGCAGGTCTCCGGCCGAAATTCAGGAACTTCTTGACGCCGATAACCAGGCACCTGTGGTAAACCTTATAGCGCTTCCCGGGATAGGAGACCTGCAGGAAGCCTTCGAGAAAGGCGCGGTAGAGGGCGAACTGGTGGAGGATTCCGCTTTATATTCCGCTGGCGATTTAGGCAGGCTGGAAAGTGTTCGCGAGGGTACCGTGCGTGCACAGGACGTAGGTTCGCAGCTGGTTACTCGCGCGCTTGTTGCAGCTCCTCTTGAAGGGCAAGACTCTGCGTGGCTTGACCTGTGCGCCGGTCCGGGCGGTAAGGCTGCACTGTTGGCGGCTTTGGGCGCGCAGCGTGGTGCTCGGGTGGTGGCGAATGAGTCGGCAGCGCATCGTGCAAAACTGGTTTCACAATCTTTACGGCCGCTTTCTCCCGACGAGTATGTTGTTCTCACCGGGGACGGGCGTGAGATATCCCAAACGCTTGTACAAAATGCTGAGCGGTTACCCGCGGGCATCGAGCCGGAACAGAAATTTGACCGTGTGCTGGTTGATGTTCCCTGCTCGGGGCTAGGTGCCCTTCGCAGGCGTCCGGAGGCACGCTGGCGTAAATCCCTGCGTGATATTGCCGATTTGCTTCCTCTGCAGCGTCAGCTTCTGGAGGCTGCGTGTGAAGTTACGCGGCCTGGCGGTGTGATCGCGTACGTAACCTGCTCACCGCATGCTGCTGAGACTCAAAATATTGTTGCGGAGATACTGGAGACTGGAAAAGTGCGTCTGCTGGATACACAGTCGATACTTCAAAGCGTTGCTCTGCCGAGCGCTGATGGACAAAGTACTCTTGCGGGCGATAAGGCTCCCGGGTATCAACCGCAGGTGCGCCTTAAAAAATCCTCCTCGGTTCGTCAGGAAGATATTCTGGGTGAAGCATCAACGACTGCACAGCTGTGGCCCCATATTCATGGTACTGATGCTATGTTCCTCGCACTTTTCCGTAAGAATTAGAATCGCGCAATACAACCGTATTTTTAGTGCGGCGATTATTGTTATCCGAACATCCGCATGTCATGTTGAGGAGGTTTTCTCATGTCTGTTGCTATTAATCCGTCTATACTCTCTGCCGACTTTGCAAATTTACAGCACGAGTTGGAACGCATTTCGACTGCGGATGCGGCACATATTGACGTGATGGATAACCATTTTGTACCGAATCTGACGTGGGGACCTCCGGTTGTTAAGCGTCTGCGCGAAGTTTCGCCCGTCCCTTTTGACGTGCACTTGATGATTGATGATCCTGATCGTTGGGCTCCCCAGTATGCCGACGTGGGCAGCGAATCGGTAACCTTCCACGCGGAGGCGGCTACCGCACCTATTAAGCTGGCGCGTACTCTGCGAGAATCCGGGGCAAAAGCTGGGTTGGCATTACGCCCGGCAACTGCCGTAGAACCATACCTCGATCTACTCACAGAAATAGATATGCTCCTGATTATGACGGTGGAACCAGGCTTCGGCGGGCAGAAATTCCTTGATGTCACTTTGCCTAAAATCCGTCGTGCCGCATCAGCGCTTGAAGGGTCCGGTATCCCGGTGCGGCTTCAGGTTGATGGCGGGATTACGGAGGAAACGATTGTGCGAGCTGCGGAAGCCGGAGCGGACTGTTTCGTTGCAGGCAGCTCGGTGTATGGGGCAGAAGATCCGCAGACCGCGATTGCTGCTTTGCGTTCTCTAGGGGAGAGTGCACGAAAGACGTGGAGGTCACATCCTCACACCGGGATAAATCTCTCTGATGGATGCAGTTGTTCTTAAAAATTTGAGTGCATTGTGCGCGTATTGTGACGCTGTAAACGGTTAAAGCGTGAAATATTTTTGATGACATAACGTCTTTATAGCTTTATGTAATGACTATAAAAAACCTGTATTTCCAATGAAAAAACCACATATCGGTAAAAAGATTGACGATTCTTAACGTTAACCATGAGAGTTTTTCCTTGAAGTAGGGCATATATGACGGTAAGGTTAGGTAGAGTTTATTTGTCTTAGGAGAAATATGTCTTTTGAACACCCAGCGTCACTAGCTCAATTCATGGTAAATCGCCGTAACTTTCTAGGTATGGCGCTTGCTTCAGGCACTGCATTCACACTTGCAGCATGCAGCCAGGAATCTACGACTTCTGACTCTTCGGAATCTCCCGAAAGTGAGACTCGCGTTGTTAAGAATGTAGATGAGGAAGAAATTACGGTACCTACTAAACCGCAGCGCGTTGTAGTTCTCTCAGAACCTACTTTGGATGCGGTACTCGCACTTGGCGTTAAGCCCGTAGGCGCTATTTCTGGTCGCGGTCAGCAGACTGTGCCTAACTACCTCAAAGATAAGGTAGGAGACGACGTTACACTTGTCGGTTCTGTGTCTGATGTTAACTTCGATAAGGTTGCCTCCCTCACGCCCGATCTTATTCTGGCGGATTCTACAGGTGTGGATAAACGTTCAGAACAGTATAAGACTCTGCAGGATATTGCTCCCGTGGTGTACACCGGATACGCTGGCGGCGACTGGACCATCAACTTTGAGCGGGTAGCGGATGCCCTTAACTTGGTAGATAAGGGCAAACAGGTTGAGGAAGACTATGAAAAGCTTACTGAGAATCTCAAGAAGGAGCTAGAACCTCAGTATGGTGATAAGACCTTCTCGATCGTACGTTGGACGGGTAACGGTCCCGCGCTGATCCTAAAGGAGCTTCCCGCTGGGCAGGTGCTTTCAGATTTGGGGCTGCAGCGTCCCCCGGCACAGGACCGTGAAGGGAAGGGACACTCAGAGCCTGTCTCGTTGGAGAACCTCTCGGATATTGACGCAGACTACATGTTTATTGGTACTTTGGGCGGTGCAAGCCAGAAGAACCCGAATGTTCAAGGTGATGCTAGCGCCAATGGTGCATCAGAAGTTTTGAAGAAGGCAGAGGCCACATCTGGCTTCACGAATTTGAAAGCCTACCAGAACGAACATATTATTACGGTTGAGGGTTCTAAATGGACCTCGACCGGTGGTCCCCTGTTGATGAATGGTATTGTTGCGGATGTTCGCAGCAAACTACTCGAAAATCAAAACAATAATCAGGGGCAGTAGGATTAGATTTTAGACGCGGCACCTCGCTTGAGGAGGTGCCGCATCTAGGCTCTTGAATACTCAACGACGAATACGCTGAAGATACACAAAATGCTTTTGAAAGACAGCAACATGCCCCTGGGGCTGTCTTGAAAGAGCTTGAAAACCTTATACACGAAACGGAACATAACGATGACACAGCACGCACATCATGCCGCCCGCTACAGTGCCGTGGTAGCGCTTGCGGGTGCTTTGCTTGCACCCGGCGTAACAACCCCCGCAACCGCTCTTGAAGATCCGGGTCAAACTCCGGACGCTACCCCCGCCCAAGCCGGTAATAATGCGCAGGCGCAGGATCCTGCTGTGAAGGTTCCGGGTGAAGGCAACGAGAGAATGCCTCAAAGTAAGGTAGAACAACCCGCCGCGAAAGCAAACGATACTGCTACCGTTGCAGGCTCTACGGTTATTAAGAACGGTCAAGGTCTTGAAATTAGTGGTTCGGGGTGGGGAGCTAATACCGTTATCGCTGTGAAATATGATAGCGGTGAGGTTAAACCCACAGATCCGGTGACGCACAATGGTAAGGATCTGTCGGCACGCGGTGTTGTAGCGGTTATTAAGGCAGACGAGAACGGTAACTTCACCGAAACCATCCCTTTCCCCACCAATGCTAACTGGGCCGTCGGCTCAGAGCACGAGATTAATTTCCTGAGTGGCAGCTTGCAAGATGGTGATCAAAAGCACTCAGCAACTCACAAGGTGACCGTGGGCGAAGAAGCTCCGGTAGCTGAGACCCCGAAGGCCGAGGAGACTCCAAAGGCGCAGACTCCCGAGGAGCAGCCTCAGGTTCAAGAAACCCCCAAGAACGAGACCCCTGTAGAAGCTCCGAAGGCTGAAGAAACGCCTGCACAGCAGCCTCAGACTGATGATGCAGCTAAGAATGAAACTCCTGCTGATACCCCAAAGGTAGAAGAGACTCCTAAAGCTGAGGAAACTCCGGTACAGCCCAAAGCTGACGATGCTGCTAAAAACGAAGCAGAGCAGCAACCCAAAGCAGAAGAGAAACCAGCTCCTCAACCCGCAGAAAATACTCCCGCCCCTGCCGCTTTTGAGAACTCGCAGACTGTTAAGTCCAACGGCGTTACCGTGACCGGCGTGAAATACGCGAAAAACGGTCAGGAAATCGAGGTTAGCGGTACCGGCTGGAAGAATGCCGACGGTACCGGTTCTGTGATCGCCGTGAAGTACGACGGCGGTGAAGTCAAACCCACGAACCCCGTAACGTACGACGGTAAGGATTGGGCTGGACGCGGTGTTGTAGCCGTCGTTACGGCTAATCCTGATGGTACGTTCACCGCAAAGCTGCCGTTCCCGAACGCTGAGAATTCAACCGGGTTTGAGAAGTGGATGGACGGTTCACAGCACGAAATTACTTTCCTCAGCGGCACCTTGCAAAAGGGCAACGCTGCGAAGCATTCGGTGACTCTCAACGTGACCATAGGCGATGCTTCTGCCACCGCCAAGGATCCAAAGGATAACGGTCAGCAGTCGACTAATGGCGACAAGAAACTAGAGCCTCAGCCTACTGAGCCTTCTGCACAAGATTATCAAAATGACGGTAACACCGGCGCTCAGCCTAGCCCAGCAGATAATCAGGGCGGTACTGTGAAACAGGGGCCACAAAATAATGCACCTGCACCTACTGCACCTGCTCCTGTCGTTGAGACTCAGACTGTATCCGACGGTAAGGCTACCGTAACCGGTCCTAAGACTGTGAACCACGGTCAGGGAATCGTCGTTAACGGTTCTGGATGGAGCCCCTATAGCGTTATCGCCGTTAAATACGACAGCGGCGACATCAAACTTGACCGTGCCGTGGTCTATAACGGTAAAGACTATGCGGCTCGTGGTGTTGTGGCCATTATTCAGGCTGATGCTGATGGTAAGTTTACCTATACTTTGCCGTTCCCAAATAGCGATAAATGGGGCGTGGGCACCGTTCACGATATCACGTTCCTGAGTGGTAGCTTACAGAATGGCGACGAGCAACATTCGGTGACGTTGTCCGTTAAGATTGCTGGCTCAGGCGGCTATGACGCAGGGTTGGGTAACAACGGATCAGGATATGGCTCTGTGGCACCTATTCCCACCCAGAGCTCCGGAATCAACTTTACAGCCCGTCAAGGCAGTATTACGAAGCAGGCTTCTCTTGGGGCTGCTGCTGAACTGGAAAACGATACGCTCATCAACCGTGTGCAGGCACGCGCTAAAGCTGCCGCAAAGAACGGTAGTAACAGCGGTGCCCAAGCCAAGAGCGCACCCAAGAAAACTCACACGGCCAAGGCCGTGCCCGGTAAAAACGGTACCCAGGGTAATGCAACTACCGCGGCAACACAGTCCGACAGCAATAGTGCCCCCAATATCATTGGCGCTGAGCTTAGCGGCTTCTCGCGCTGGTTTGCAAACAACGCAAATAACGTGTTGCTCTCTATAGCGGGCCTGATTATCTTGGTGCTTGCACTAACCTTCCGCAAGAGGGCTTAATCACCTCTCACACCTGAGGAAACATACACACTCAAACATTAGGGTTCCCTCCCACACCATTGGTGGGGAGGGAACCGGTATAAACTACCACTAGTCGCACAGAAGAGGAAACTCATGCGAACCACAAAGACAGTATCAAAGGCGCTCACTGCCTGCGCGGCAATATCCCTTAGCCTTGGTCTAGGGATGGGAACTGCGAATGCGCTCCCGCCTGGAGGAGCATCAGAGAATACTCCCGGAACCAGCTCAACTGTAAGTCCTCATGTGACTCCCGGAGGCGTAGTTAACTTCACTTTGACAGGTTTCCCCGAAAACACCCAGGTTACCGTCAAATTAGATGATGACGGCGTCGTGCATAGACAAACAACGGATAGCGAGGGGAACCTAAATGGTTCATTTGTGCTCTCTAACGCAGGCTCCGGTGATCATACGCTTCGCTTCCTTGCAACGGGAGAAGGTGGAGGTAAAGATGCCAACGGTCGTAATAAAGGTAATACGGGTGGACGGTATTCCAATAAGAGCCCTGTATTTACTGTTGGAGAACCTGATAACGGTGGCGGCAATAATGGCGGTACTGAAGATTCGGGTAATAACGGATCCGCAGATCATGGCGGTAACTCGGCACAGGACGGTGGTTCATCTGAGCAAGAGACCGTCTATCTTGATGCTGATGGCAACCCTATCTCTAAAGAAGAGTATGATCGTTTGAATGCTGAGGCTGACGAGGGCGGGAATAAAGATTCCTCCGAGCAGAAAAACGACCAGAACGCTAACAAGGGCGAGCAGAAGAAGACCGCCAGCGCCTCTGCATCCAGCAGTGCGAAGAGCAGCGCGTCGGCCTCTAGTGCCGCAAAGACACAGGCAGATAGCCATAAAACCAGCAACACAACGGTAACGTACGGGCAGGAATTCCCGTGGCTGGGCGTATCTGTGCTTGGCGTTGCTATTATCGGTGCTATTGCTGTACTGATTATTCGGAAGCGTCCATAGACAATGGTGATAAGCGCGCGCCGCAGGGGAGATAACGCTCCTTTGCGACGCGCGTTTGGCACTCTTGCTCAGGAGAAGAACCAAAGGTAACCTAACGCCATAGGGATCAAGACACGGTATCGAGATAAGGCGGTCTTAGCTACCTTTACGGTAGCGTTGTTGATAGCACTGTATCTTAGACCACACATAATAAAGGAGTCTCGTTGAGCGTAACCTTGGAACGCACAGGAGCCTCACGAACCATGAAAAGTGGGCGCAACGAAAAAAATGGCCGACGAATAACCTGGCTTATTATTTTCGCGGTTCTGCTCGGCGTGAGTATTCTTGCCTCGCTAACTGTTGGGCTAAAATCACTCTCCCCCGACAGCATCATAGAAACCTTAGCGGGGCAATCAACCCCCGAAAGTCATGCCATTATCTTTGAGCAGCGCATCCCGCGGACACTCATCGGGATAGCCTGCGGGGCGGCCCTCGCAGTTGCCGGATCACTCATGCAATCACTCACCCGTAACCCACTCGCCGAACCTGGTCTGATGGGTGTCAACGCCGGTGCCGCCGTTGCAGTCATCCTCACTGTTGTACTTTTTGGTGTTCTCGGCATCTGGCAGTATATGATTGCCGCCGCTTTTGGGGGCGCTATAGCCGCCACTGTCGTTTATACCCTCGGGCGTGGTCGAGACGGCTCAATTGTTAAATTAGCTCTCGCCGGTGTGGCTATCTCTGCCGCCCTTGCTGCTGTAGCACAGGGACTTATGCTCTCGAACCAAGATGCTTTTGACGAATTTCGTGTGTGGGTTACCGGGTCTTTAGAAGGGCGTGATATATCAGTCGCACAGGCTATTGCCCCCGTGATCTTCGTGGGTCTCCTTTTAGCGTTTTTTGTAGCACCCTCGATCAACGCGCTAAGTATGGGTGAAGAAGCCGCTATATCCCTAGGCGTACGGGTATATCGGACCCAAAACCTCACACTTCTTGCCGTAACGCTTCTTGCAGGTGCGGCAACCGCTGCCATCGGACCAATCTCCTTCGTCGGTTTGGCAGTTCCATTTGTAGTGCGTGCCATAATGGGCAATGATGTGCGCTGGGTTAACTACGGCTCCGCGCTTCTAGGTCCTGTCTGGCTGCTCATGTCCGATGTCTTAGCCCGTGTTATTATGGCGACCCCTGAGCACCCGCAGGAAACTCAGGTAGGAATTATCGCTACCCTTGCAGGGGCACCCCTCTTCCTATTCCTGATGACTCGTCGTAAGGTGGAGGCTCTCTGATGACAGATACACAGACTAAGGCGACGAACCTCAAGACTCAGAAACAGGAATCTTCGCGCCCTCGAGGTGCACGGCGCGGTCACGATTTGGCTGGCAGGCTTGTTCTTAACTCACGCGGACTCATTCAGGCGCAGGTTCCCTGGCGGGTTTTGACGCTGTACATTGTGCTGATCGCTCTCATCGTGGCACTTAGCCTGTGGGGGCTGCAACAGGGCGACTACAAAGTGACGACGATGGACGTCATTAATGCCCTCGTTGGGCGGGGTAAACGCATCACAGTGGTCTTAGTACAGAAGCGTGAAGCGCGCATCGTGGCAGCTCTGCTTGTGGGCGCAGCTTTAGGGCTTTCAGGGGCGCTGTTCCAGGTAATCTCAGGTAATCCGCTGGGCTCACCGGATATTATCGGCTTTACACACGGTGCTGCAACTGGTGCACTCCTGCAGATTATCGTCTTCGACTCTGGTCCGGTAGAAGTTGCTATTGGTGCCCTCATTGGCGGTATCGCAACATCCATTACGGTGTGGTTACTGACTCGACATACAGGTTTACGCGGGTTCCGCCTAGTGCTTGTGGGTATTGGCGTAGGATCGACTCTTGCGGCGTTCAACTCGTTGTTGGTAGTTCGGGCATCACTGACTCAGGCGCAGACGGCGGCATCCTGGCTTGCTGGTTCTCTCGATGATATGTCGTGGCCGCGTACGATTACACTGATGATTTTTCTGATTGTCACAGTTCCCGCGCTTCTCGCCCTGGTACGCCCTCTCGGGGCCATTCGGTTTGGCGATAGCGTGGCGTCGGGCTTAGGTGTGAATGTCAACGCTTATCGGGTGTGTGCGCTCTTCCTCGGTGTGCTTCTCGTATCCCTAGCCACCGCGACTACCGGTCCCATAGCATTCGTGGCACTTGCTGCCCCGCATATCGTGAAAACCCTGGGGCGAAGCGGCGGAGTTACCCTTTTCGGTTCTGCCCTCATGGGTGCGTTGATGGTGCTGGCCTCAGACCTTATTGGAAGGTTTGCAATTCCCGGCCGTACCCTACAGGTCGGTGTGGTTACCGGCGCCCTGGGCGGTTTATATCTGATTTACCTGATTTACCTTGAAAGGAAGAAGAGCTAGTGAAGGCTCGTGCAGAGATTAGCGAAAGCCGACTCGCAGGCGAAGACATGGTCGTAGCCTATGGCGACCACACGGTGCTCAGCGGTATAGACTTCAAGGTGCTTGAGGGTGAGCTTACCGTTATTTTGGGTCCTAACGCCTGCGGTAAATCTACCTTGCTCAAAGCTCTGGCGCGTGTGAATCCTCTCAAAGGCGGAAAGGTCTTTCTTGATGGTCTGCCGCTTTCAAAGATGAAATCCCGCTCCATCGCGCAGATTCTCGCCATGCTTCCTCAAACGCCGGAGGCACCCACCGGGTTGACCGTGGCGGATGTTGTGGCACGCGGCCGGTACCCGCATCAATCCCTTCTGCGTTCCTGGTCTGAGAAGGATGAGGCTGCCTGCGTTGAGGCTATGGAAGCCGCGAACGTGTTGGAGCTGGCCGAACGTCCTATTGAGGCGCTTTCCGGCGGTCAGCGTCAGCGCGTGTGGATTGCCATGACCCTTGCCCAGCAGACGCCTTTGATTCTGTTGGACGAGCCAACCACTTACCTGGATATTACCCACCAGATTGAGGTGCTAAACCTTACCAAGAAGCTCCACTCTGAGGGGCATACCGTTGCGGTTGTGCTACACGATCTGAACCTGGCTTTCCGATACGCCACTCATGCGGTGCTCATGAAGGAAGGTAGGATTATCGCTCAGGGTGATCCTCAGGAAATTGTCACTGCCGAGCTAATTCAGGAAGTTTTCGACCTAGAATCTGTTATATGCGATGACCCCTGTACCGGAACACCACTGGTAGTTCCGGCAGCTCACCAAGAGATTACTATTGCCGCGGACGCAATTGCCGCCGCCCGCGAAGGTCACTAAGGAGCCTTTTATGGGTGATTTTGAGACCCTTCCACATAAAACCACACAGAATCTCAAGTCAAAGATCATGGCGCGTCCTATGCCGCCTAAAACCCCGCGCCCAACACCTGCCCCGCGCGTACCCAGCCCGCTTATGACGCGCATCGTAAACGAAGCCGTGGGCGCGCAAGAACTTAACGCCCGCATCACAGAGATCGTAGCGGATGGGACTCCACTTATAGAGCAGGCTTACTATGACGACGGAACAGCGAATGAGAACGAACGCATTGTCACATTCCTGTATCGGCATGCCACGGCAGAGCAGGTTCTTATTTTTGTCAATAGACTGACAGATGAGAAAAACCTGCCGTTGTCTCTGATGGAACGTATTCCAGGCACCGATTGGTGGGAGCTGAGCTTCCAGATGCGCACCGACTGGCGGGCTTCCTATAACTTTATTCCCACACTGCCAGGGGAACGTCCGATCTGGCTGGGGGAGGACGATCAGGTGACACTGCGCACCGCTCTCGATTCTGGTGAAGGCGACCCGCTTAACCCGAAGACCGTCTGCAACCGTATTGGCCGTTGTATGGGCGTGGTTGAGCTTGCCGATGCGCCGGTTCATGAGTTTCTGCTCACCCAGCAGGAACTCGACAGCCTTCCTGAACCGCACTGGATGACTACTGCGGACGGGCATGAATATTTGTTGGGACGAGTAGGAAACCCAAGCCCCGATTCTCCGCTCTTTATCCTTTTCGACGGTGAAGTCTGGTACGGGCACGGTATGGAGCATATGCTCAACCGAGCCTGTGCCGCCGGGCGTATTCCGGATATGAATGTCTTCTTTCTGCACTCGGGCGGCCGAGAACGCCGCTGGCAAGAGCTCAATGGAGACAGCCCTATAGCCGACTATATTGTGGAAGAAGCGCTTCCTCATTTGAAGCGTCATCACGGGCTGCGGCCAGAGCCACAGGATATTATCATCAACGGACAATCCTTAGGCGGGCTGTCTTCTCTGCTGGCGGTTTTCTCGCGCCCAGAGTCTTTCGGAGCGGCAATCGCTCAATCGTCTTCGCTGTGGCAGCCTCAGGTTTTCGATAAACTCTCACAGCTGCGTGAAGCCAATGAACTGCACCGGTTGTCCCACCTTCACCTTGAGGTCGAGGTAGGTGAGCAGGAATGGATTCTGCTGCCGCCGCATCAGCGTTTTGTTCAGGAACTCGAATCCGTGGACACACACCTGAACTACACTGTATTCAACGGCGGTCACGACTACGCCTGCTGGCGTGGAGCTATCATACCCGCGCTGAATCGCATTCTTATGCCTAACCCCTAAAATCTTATAGCTGAGAAAGACATAAACATGACCGAACAGATTGTGGAACGCTCCGAACTGCTCGAAACCCCACTGATTCCTGAGGATTTCGCACGGCGTTACCGTGAAGAAGGGTACTGGATCGATCAGACCATACCCGAGTTTCTGCTTGATGCCTGCCGTGCTAAGCCACATTTTCCGGCGTTAGTGGCACTTTCGCATGCACAGAGCGACGCAGAGGGCAAACCGCAGCAGATCCGACTGAGCTATAGAGAGCTGGAGGCGGCTGCTCGTGCCGCAGCACGTCGCCTAGAGAATGCCGGGGTGCAACCCGGCGATCGTGTGCTTTTACAGTTAGGAAATATCGCCGAATACCTGATATATCTTATGGGTATTTTTTGGGCAGGAGCCTTACCGGTCTTTTGTCTGCCACAGCACCGCACGAGTGAGCTTGTTCATTTTGCAACCCGCACTGATGCCGCTGCGCATATATTTTCCTCGAAAACTCCGGGAGCAGATTTTGCAGCGCTCGCCGACGATGTGGCACAGACGATGCGTGCTGATGGTCTAGAACCGCCTATTGCCCTTGATGCTGCGCTCCCGGTAACTCCGTTGAGCGAGACTGAGCTGGCTGAACCGTTCCATCCCGGTGTTGTGCAGAATACCCAAAATACTCTGGCAAGCGAGCAGATTGCATTTTTGCAGCTTTCCGGCGGTACAACCGGTATGTCAAAGCTAATTCCGCGCACCCACGCAGCCTACTTGTACTCGGTGCGTGGTTCCGCCGATATCTGCAAACTGAATAACAACACAACCATGTTGGTGGTGCTTCCTGCGGCACATAATTTCACGATGAGTTCGCCTGGAATCCTGGGCGTAATGTGTGTGCAAGGTAAGCTCGTATTTGCTGCTGATCCTAGCCCTCAGACGGCGCTTAATCTGATTCAGATGGAAGGCGTTACCTTCACCTCACTCGTACCGCCCTTGGCGCAGGCCTGGCTGGCGTCTGTAAAGAAACGTGACGTGCAGCTGCCTTCGCTCCGCGTGCTTCAGGTGGGCGGATCGAAACTTGCTCCGACGGTGGCGGGGGAGCTCGAAACAACCCTAGGTGTGAGCATCCAACAGGTCTTCGGCATGGCGGAAGGCTTGGTGAATTACACTCGTCTGCGCGATGAACCCTATATACGCATGAATACTCAGGGATACCCTATCAGCCCGGCTGATGAAATCCGCGTGGTGGATGAACAGGATAACCCGGTCAAGCCAGGGCAGAGCGGTCACCTCCTCACGCGCGGGCCCTATACGATTCGCGGCTATTATCGCGAAGAAAACGCTAATCAGCTCAGCTTTACTGAAGACGGTTTCTACCGCACGGGCGATATCGTGCGTATAGTCGCGGGAAAGTATCTTGAAGTTACTGGACGCGCTAAAGATCAAATTAACCGTAACGGTGAGAAGATCTCGGTGGATGAAATTGAGGAGTTGGCGTTAGAGCATCCGGATATTTTGGATGCGGTAGCCCTCGGCCTGCCTGATGAAGCCGTGGGCGAGCGCGTCTGCTTGATAGTTGTACCTCAGGCTGGGAAATCGCTCGGTGAGAATCCGCGCCGTACCATGTACGAGTATTTCACTGAAAAGAAGCTGGCTGATTTTAAGATCCCCGAACGTGTACAGGTATTGAGCTCTCTGCCAACCACAAACGTGGGTAAGATCTCACGCCGTGAACTTCGCATTAAACTAGTTGAGATGCTGGCTCAGGAGTAAGAGCAACTAAGCTAAGCATTAGCGCGGGCTAAATAAGCGTGCGGATACCATAATACCGGGGTAAGAATCTTGAGATTCTTACCCCGGAAGTTTAACTCAAAAGCAGGTGCTCTATGAGGCATGCGCAGAGAATAATAGTCACGTATAGGTGGTCAACACCCGCTATATGACGGTGATGTAAAGGTTTACATAGTTTTCATGTAGGTGAACCTCATCTACAATTTATGTGTATATAAATTTTGGTATACGTAAGACATGATGCCAGAGAGGAACATAATGTCCGCAGAGACTACTCTTCGCCCCCTGCTTGCTCAGTATATCCACGAGGCAGATTCGCTGGATACCGCCTTTTCCGAGTCTACGACCGACCTTTTTTCTCTGGGGATGGACTCAATGGGCGCTTTTGCCCTGCTCGATGACCTCGCGGGCAAGGGGATTACTATCGAATTTACCGAACTGGTAGAAAACCCGACCGTCGAATTTTTGCTCACTCGCATCAGCTAACTTTGACGAAATCGGTACCTGTATAAGGCCGATACTCACCCAACCAGCACACGACACCGCCTGAAAGAATAGACCGGACTATGAGCATCACCGAGCATAGTGGGTCCAAGCATGACTGGATTCCCCTGACCAAAAGCGCTCAAGGTATTTATCTTGCCGCTATTATCGATCCCAAAAATCCCTGCTATAACACGGCAGAGATCATGGAATGCCCACCCGAGACGAATCTTGATTACCTGCGTGAGGCATTTATTCAACTCTATCGTGAAAATGAAGGGTTCCGGGTGCAGACGTGCGTGCAGACTGGGCGTCCAGAGCAACGAGTCGTGCCACTTAATGAGTTTTTGACTAATCTTGAGGTACTTCCGGTAATTTCCCTCCCGACTCAGGAAGAAACGGAAGAGCAGAATCCCGTTCCGGCAGCGGTGCGTGGCTGGGCATCCGAGCTGATCAGCGAAACGTTGAGGACTGATGCGGGTGTTACGGTACGTTCCGCTGCCACATACTATGGGGGTAAACTCTGGGTTTACCACAGCTTTAGCCATGTGGTGGCAGACGGCTTTGCAGCATTTAATGGTCTATCTCGTGTAGCGGCTATCTATCGTGCATTGAGCGCCGAAAAGCCTCTGCCTACCGTTAAACGCGCCTCTTTAATGGAGCTTCTTCAGGCTGACCACGCTGCCGAACATGCCCGAGAAGAAGACCTGGCCTTGTGGACTTCCGAGCAAGCGGAAGTACTTAGCCAGCCCGATACATCGCTGGCGGCACGGAGTGCATCACCGGCGCCACAGGCCTTGCGTGAGGTACTGACCCTGCCTGATAAACTACAGCGGGATATGCTGGAAATTGGCAAAATATACGGAACCTCCTGGCCCGTTACTGTAACCGGTGCCGTAGGGGCTTATCTGGCCCGTATTGGTGGGCGTAGAAGCGCTGCTTTTGGCATACCCCAGATGAACCGTATATTTGGGGCTCAGGTTCCCGCAGAAACCCGTGTTCTCGGCAAGACCAGCGCTCAGACTGGAACCACCGCCGTGAATGTGCTTCCGGTACAGGTTTCAGGTATTGGAAGTATTGCACAGGCACTCGATAGCGTAAAGAACCAGTATGCACGAAACGCCTCACATCCGCTTGCTCGACAAGAAGACCTAGAACGTTTAGCGCAGTCCAATAACAGCCGCCTCTTTGGTTCCCAGATCAATGTTATACCGTTTGATGCCGCTTTACCGCTAGGTGCACCTACCGAAAACACGCCTGCTTCTGTGGGATATATTCATAACATATCTGCGGGACCAGTTGCGGATATGACCATTACCCTGCGAGGCATACCCGGGCGCGGTCACACAATTTCTGTAGAGTTCGATGCCAACCCGAACCTGTATACCCGCAAGCACGTAGAAGTTCACGCCCGGCACCTACAAAATTGGTTGGAATCTTGGGCTCAGGCTGCCCTTGAGGAGCGGTCGATGGATACCCTGACGACTGCGTTACCGCATGAAGTAGAGCTGCTGGAATCGTTTAACGCTACCGCGCATCCGATAGAGTATAAAACTTTGCTTCAGCGTTTTCAGGATGCGCTCACACGCTACCCGAACGAACCCGCACTCTATGCTTGCGCGCCGGATGAGGACGGTACGCTGTCCCCGCAATCTCCGCAGGCCTATGAATTTTCGCAGGTACTCACGTATCACGAGCTGGATGTGCGAGCCCGCGCCCTAGCAAAGGCGATGCTGGAAGCTGGCGTGTGCCCTGGAACTGCTGTAGGCCTACGTTTTCATCGAGGACTTGAACAATATATCGCCTTATATGCGGCGCTCTATGCAGGGTTTGTCTATGTGCCGATTTTGCCGGATCTGCCCGCTGAACGTGTGAGCTCCATGATGGAAGATGCGCAGTGTTCGGCGCTTGTGTATGGTTCCGGGCTGAGTCCTATTGCAGAGGCCGAGTTAAAACCGGTGAATACGCAGAGTTTGTGCGGGCTGCAGCAATTTGAATTTACTTCCTTAACTGCTCCTGTCGGAGAACCTCTAAACCTTGTAGATGTTCCCGAGGTAAAAACATTCCCGGGTATCGGCACAGCACTGGATGATACCGCGTATATTTTGTTTACCTCGGGTTCGACAGGGCGACCCAAAGGTGTTGCGATTAGTCATCGTTCCATTGATAACCGGTTACGCTGGCAGCAGTCACAGATTCCGGTCGGCGCATCCACACAAGACCGTGCGGGGGACCGCATCTTACATAAAACGCCTATCTCGTTTGATGTTCATGTGTGGGAGCTTTATTGGCCGCTTCAGGAAGGGGCCGCCGTCGTTATTGCCGCTCCTGATGGGCACCGAGATCCGGCCTACCTGGCGCGTGTTATCGCCGAACAGAACGTTACCTGTCTGCATTTCGTACCCACGATGCTCACCGCTTTCCTAGAGTCTCCCTACGCTCAACGTACTTTAGCCGAAGCAGGTTTTGGATCGGGGGAGCAGCAACGCCATGTGCGCTATCTTATCTGCTCGGGCGAGGCACTTCAGAAGGATCAGATTCTCAGCGCGCATAATATTATGGGTGTTTACCCTTTAAATCTTTATGGGCCTACGGAAGCCGCCGTCGATGTTACCTTCTGGGATAGCTCCCAAAACCCAGAGTGCAGTACTGTTCCTATCGGCCAGCCCGTTTGGAACACCCAAACCCGTATTCTCGACCAGGCTTTACAGCCGATACCGCCCGGATTCGTAGGGGAACTCTACCTATCGGGTGTACAGCTTGCTGCGGGGTACCAGAACAATCCCGAGGCAACGGCACAAGCCTTTATCCTGGACAACGCCACAGGGGAGCGACTTTACCGCACTGGCGATCTTGCCGAGTGGAACCTCACCGCCACAAACCAGGAACCCGGCACCTTGGCCAAAAACCCTCGCGGAGTCATCCTCTACCGTGGTCGTGCCGATCACCAAGTAAAACTACATGGGCAACGTCTAGAGCTTGGCGACATCGAAACTACGCTCTCCCACGTTGAGGGAGTCCATAGCGCCGTCGTTTTGCTCTACACGAAGACGCCCGAACCTGCTCTCGCGGCATTCCTAGAGATAGGTGACGTTTCTGAAACAGAACGCAACCGTATTGTTGCTCAAGCTCGTCAGCATTGTGAGAACACCTTGCCGGACTATATGGTACCGCGCCTATGGCACGCCATGGCTCAGTTCCCGGTTAGCCCCTCAGGCAAGACAGATCGCAAAAACCTGGCACAGATCGAGTTTACCTTTGATACCAACACCGCAGACGGCCCCCATGGACTTTTAGAACAGCAAATTAGCGAGATTATCGCGGGTGTGCTAGGACGCTCACAATTCGGCGTAACCGAAGACTTCTTCGCAGCAGGTGGTAACTCCCTCGCGGCACTCTCCGTCATCGCCAAGATTGAAGAAAACCTTGGAAAGACGCTCAGTATTGGTGCCCTCTTCGCTAATCCCACGGTCAAGGGGATCGCTGCGGCCTTGAACGAGGATTCTACTGATGTCGAATTTGCCCCGGTTCTGCCTCTGCGTGAGGCGGACTCGGCGGACTCCGCAACATCGAAGAATACCGTACCGCTCTTTATCCTGCCGCCCGCAGGTGGTCTGGGATGGTGCTATGCCGCCTATCTGCCCTACATACCCGGGCATCCGTCGGTTTACGCACTGCAACATGAGGCATTCACGAACCCAAATGCTGGCTACGCCCAGAGCCTTCGTGAACTCGCCGAGGGGTATCTTGCGCGTATTCGTGAGACCCTTGAGGAACGTCAGCTTCCATCACAATTTTCCCTGATGGGCTGGTCCGTTGGCGGTACTGCCGCCGTCGAGGTAGCCGCGCTTGCCGAGACTGCCGGTTACGATGTACAACAGGTTACGCTTCTGGATGCATACCCCGTCGAACAGTGGCAGGGGATTCCTGAACCGGACGAGCAAGAGAGCTTTCGTGCCCTCTTACGTATGGGCGGTCTTCCCGAAGTATCGGCGCAGACCGTTCTTGACTTGCCACAGACGCTCGAACGACTGCGAGATGCCGGGTCGGCTATGGGATATCTACCCGAAGACAAGCTAGAAGTATGTTTGGAATCTATGCGTGCCTCTGCCGCCCTTATGCGCGGCTCGAACCACCTTAACTTTGGCGGAAAAGTCGTATTGATTGGAGTGAGCCATGACGATCAACCCTATCTGGATGCGCACGGCTGGGAGCCTCACGCGGGCTCGTTCCGTACCGTCACGTTGAAGAACGGTACCCACCCCGATCTGGTGAATCCGGAACGCATCCCCGAAATCATTGCAGAAGCCTTCTAAAAGCACCCTATGGGTATTGGGGGAAGAACAGAGACATCAACAGCACCACAAGCGATAGGAGTTCGGCATAGGTCACGCCTGCGGGCCTTTTGCACTCTATGAAGGCTCAGCAGGAACCTTCCTAAGCACCTTCGCCAAATGCGAGGCATCAGCGGTAGTGCGTCCATCCTCGGGTTGAGGGAAACGCACCCCGCAGGTCGTCACATGATGTTCCGCAGACATAGGCGCCTGAGGATACGCCCCGGGCTCGCCTACCGTCAGGATCCTGCCTAGAGTTCCGTTACCGGCTACCGGATATGCTGTATAACCGTCCGCACCCGTGCGGTACGCGACCGCCAGCATTCGGTACCGTTCATGCTCGGATCGCTGCATTAAATCTTCACAATACGTGGTGTACCTGCCATCAAGGGTTGCTACCAGAATGCCTCGGGAATACAGCATCATATCTGGTTTTGCAAAGGCCACACCCTGCTGGCGACCCTCAGCATTGCGGTGATAAAGCATACCAACGGGGTTTTCCACACGCACTTCTAAACCGGTATCCGTGAGGGCCCGTACCAACATTTTTCGCCATAATGACGAAGTATCAAATTTAATATTTGCCAGCACACCCGCCTCATACGGGCTATCGCTTAAACCAAAGCCATATTGTTGCGACAAAATAGATTGCGCATAGTGGTAAGCGCGCAAAGTTTGTGCCGACAATCGCATAGCAAAAGCAGGGGAGAGCGTTTCGGTCAGCAGACTACGAATATTCTGCGTGCTCACATCACGCAACACAGACTCGTACCCTAAAGCATCGTCGACGACCTCATTATCGGCGGCATGAGTTGCCACCTGCTGTAATCCGGCGCGGATCATTTGCCATAAATGCGTATCCGTCGTCAGAGAATCGAACTCGCAAACAACCCCAATACGTCGGTTAATCCGCCGGTTTACAAGCTCGCGTGGAAGCATACGACCACGCACAAAAAGTAATTCATCCACCTCAGGCTCAAAAACCGGACGACGATGCGCCAAAGCCTGCCCGCTTGAATCAACAAAAACGCGGTACATAGCCTCTTTGAGCGAAGGAATATGCGGAAAAAGTTCGGAACCCTGCGGGGTAATGTCACGATGCCCCTGAATAATTGCCTGTTCCTCATGATGCTCTGCCAGCATACGCCATAGCAAAGAAACCTTCTGCCAGCCAGTACCTTGACCACCTGCCGAAAAGTCCATATTCTCACGGGCCGTAGCCGGCCCTAAAACCCGTCCACAAACCGTAGCAGCCACTGCATAGACATGCTTTTCAGGGTACTCCAGCGCTGTCCACAGTGGATCTGAGGCACCGCCCTCATTATCATCATCATGCGGCGGCAGGGCAGAGCCCGAAACCGTCTCTAAATACCCAGCCCAAGGCTTCGGAAGCACCAGAATCTCAGTCTCATAGACATAGAGAGATAACGTACCGTCATCGCTATGCTCGTAAAGCGAAGACTCAGGATCCTGCACAGAGGCGAACTGTCCGCCTGCCTCAGGGGCGATTTTCACATTAAAAGGCGCAATAACCTCCGGCTGCTCAGCCGATACCCATTGTTTGCACCAGAGCTTGGGCAACACATGGATAACCAGAGTATGCACGGCACCCGGCTGAGGATGCGTGTGTTTTAGGATCGTAACGCCGACACCGTTACCGCGCGCGCTCGCTTGAAAGTAGCGAACTTCACTCACCACTCGTTACTTCCAACCAGGGAATTTGACCTGCGGGCTTAGGAGCAGAAGGCAGACCGGGACCGCTCCATGAACCAACCACGCGTGGGCGGCTGCCGAGTCGCTGGCCCACCATCTTGACGGATAGCCCATTGATAGAACCGATCTTTTCGAGAATGCCGGAACTGATATTGAAAGTCGCTGCAATTTCCGCAAGCTGGGTTAACAAAGCCCGTGCAATGTCTTCGGGGGTGGAATTTCGAGAGAAGAAATAGGAATGTCCCAGACGTGCATCGGGGCCAACCTCGGATTCTAGAATGGCGTTAATATCCGCATACCGTTCTATAACGATGTCTAATTCTTCAGAAATAGCACCTCGTTCAGCTTCAAGTTCTGTACGCAAATCTGTTTCATTGTGAGGATTCATTTCCATCCAGATAAAGCGACGGCGCAAAGCCAAATCAATGGTACCCACAGAGCGGTCGGTAGAATTCATAGTTCCCAGAATGTGCAGGTTATCTGGAACTACTAAACGGTTATATATTTTACCCTGATAATAAAGCGGAGTTTGTAAAGTCGCATAGGTGAAACCCTGGGGAATATCCGCATCAGCCGCAAATACTGAACCGTAAAGTTTTTCACGATGATCCTGAAGTTTTTTTACGGAAACACGCTTTGACGTTTCAATAACGAGCATAAGGTCGCCGAAAACACGAGAGGTATTGGCACGGTTAATCTCGTCAATGAAAAGCAGATGTGGTGTCGTGGGGTTCTCAACAGCTTTTCGGCAGGCTTGAAGAAATACACCTTCGTGCGACACAAATTCAGGCTCATCTTCTTGGCGTGAAAAGTTTGGACGCAGCCCGCTCACGAACTCTTCGTAACTCGTAGACGGGTGGAAGACTACCGTTGTAATGTTGGCCTTGCCGTACCCAGTATCCTCACGTGAGAGAGTATTGATCTGGTAAGATTTTCCGCAGCCCGCGACTCCCTCAAGAACAACACATTTATTTTTAAAAAGAGATTTTGCAACAGGTCCGGTGGGATAAAACCTGCCACTTTCTTCTTCAACAGCATTGAGGGTATTCTCAAAATCTTTAGGCGTGGGTTTTTTTCGTTGAGTAGGCGGTTTTTCGATTAAAGGTTTAATATGCTGCGAAATGAGATCCTGAAGTTGTACAGGAACTCGGGAATAGGGCATTCCGGCAGAATTTCCAAAATAGATGCAAATACGAATATCGCGGTATATGGAAAACTTTTTTACGGTATCTTGTGAACGTTTATGGGCTTCCTGTACTGCGGTATTAAAAAGAGGAATGCACTCCACAAGCTGGAGTGCAGAAATATTAGGATTTTGATTCTCAGCAGCTTTAATTTGACGATCGATAATACGGTTCATGCCACCCGGAAGCAGGTTGTCATGGCCGTCAAGGATCATACGCAGAGTTTCCCGAAAACCTTGCCAAATATTCTCGTAGAAAGCATGTTCTGTTTGAACGATAGTGTCATTGTATTTAAAGGAATAATATACCTGCACGCTACCATTAAAAGGTTTACTCGGTAGTATTTGAGTATTCTTTTGTTGTGCGGATTTAATTTTCTCGATAAAAGTATAAAAAGATACAAATTCGGAATCGTGGATACTTTCTCCAAAAGCCCACGACGATGTAATCTCCGCGTCTATACTTTTAAAGTTTGCCTGGAGGTTGTTAGACACTGAAGTCCCTTGGTGATTGTGGTGATTCTGACCTTCCAATTATATACCGAGGCATGGAGTAAAAAATATCATCAAAACATATTTATTTGATAAAGCTCCACCTGTGATAGAAGCCCCTCGGAAGTTGTACTGGACGGTTTTCAAGGGTAAAAAGTTCCCTCGCTCTTGCACCGTACAAGAGCGAGGGAACCAGTTAATTTGGCTTTCCGCTGAAAGCCTGGCTAGAACACAATGGAACTAGTCATCGATATGTGTTGCCTGAATTGCGTTAACGTTATTCAGATCGTACTTGGCAAACGCTTTGGCAGCCGCATCGGCGGGCACCTTACCGTCCTTTGCCAACATCTGCAGGGCACGAACTACCATTGACTGAGCATCAATGTGGAAGAAGCGACGTGCACCGGGGCGGGTATCCGCGAAACCGAAGCCATCGGCTCCCAGAGTTGCAAAATCGTTCGGGAGGAACTGGCGAATCTGGTCAGGCATAGCCGACATGTAATCGGAGGTCGCCACAATAGGACCTTCAGCACCGGCAAGCTTCTGAGTCACGTAGGGTACACGTGCAGGCTTATCGGGGTTGAGTAAGGTTTCTTCCTCGGCGGCAAGACCTTCGCGGCGCAACTCGTTCCACGAGGTTACCGACCATACATCAGCCGAAACGCCCCAGTCCTCAGCCAAGAGCTTCTGAGCTTCCAAAGCCCACGGTACAGCAACACCGGAGGCGAGCAGCTGAGTCTTGGGCCCGGAGGTAAGCTCAGAATCCTTGAGCTTGTAGATGCCCTTGAGTAGACCATCAACATCCAGGTTCTCGGGTTCTGCGGGCTGGTGGATCGGCTCGTTGTACACGGTCAGGTAGTACATGACATCGTGATCTTCATCGAGGTTGCCGTACATCTGCTCAAGACCACGCTTGACGATGTGTCCGATCTCGTAGCCGTATGCAGGGTCGTAGTGCTTCACGGCAGGGTTGGTGCTTGCCAGGATGGGGGAGTGGCCATCCATATGCTGCAGACCCTCGCCGGAAAGCGTGGTACGACCCGCAGTAGCGCCGATAATAAAGCCTCGTGCCAACTGGTCGGCAGCAGCCCAGAAAGCGTCGCCGGTGCGCTGGAAGCCGAACATCGAGTAGAAGATGTAAATCGGGATCATCGGCTCACCGTGTGTATCGAAGGAGGTACCGGTCGCGATAAATGCTGCGGTTGCGCCAGCCTCGTTAATACCCACGTGCAGAATCTGACCCAGAGGCGACTCCGTGTAGGAGAGCATAAGCTCGTGGTCAACAGGAACGTAGTTCTGTCCGTTCGGGTTGTACAGCTTAGCTGAGGGGAAGAATGCGTCCATACCGAAGGTACGTGCCTCATCGGGAGTAATAGGCACAATACGGTGGCCGAAGCCCTTGACACGCATTAGGTCCTTCATGAGACGCACGAATGCCATTGTGGATGCGGCAAGCTGCTTGCCTGAACCCTTCTTAGTACCCGCGTAGACCTTATCGTCCGGCAGCTGAATCTCAGGCTGAGTATTGGGGCGACCGGGGAGGAAACCACCGAGTTCTTCGCGACGCTTGAGCATGTACTGAATTGCCGGGTTGTCCTGACCGGGACGGTAGTACGGTGGGTTGTAGAGGTCCTTCTCCAGCTCTTCATCAGAGATCGGGATATTTAGGTGGTCGCGGAAGCCCTTGAGCGCTTCCATGGTGAACTTCTTGATCTGGTGGGTCGAGTTACGGGACTCGAAGTAGGGACCAAGAGCGTAGCCCTTAATGGACTGTGCCAGGATAACGGTTGGACGCCCCTTGGTCTCTAGCGCTTCCTTATACGCTGCATAGATCTTCTTGTAGTCGTGACCGCCGCGGCGAATAGCCCAGATTTCGTCATCGGTCAGGTCGGCAACGAGCTCCTTGGTTTCGGGGTACTTGCCGTAGAAGTGCTCACGGATGTAACCGCCGTCTTCACCGCGGAAGTTCTGGTAGTCGCCGTCCAAGGTTTCGTTCAGCAGTTGGATGAGCTTACCGCTCTTGTCCTTAGCGAGAAGCTCGTCCATCTCGGAGCCCCAGACAACCTTGATGACATGCCAACCAGCGCCGCGGAAGAATCCTTCGAGTTCCTGGATGATCTTGCCATTACCACGCACGGGACCGTCGAGACGCTGCAGGTTGCAGTTCACTACAAAGGTCAGGTTGTCGAGTTTTTCGTTAGCCGCGAGCTGCAGTGCACCGCGTGACTCGGGCTCATCCATCTCGCCATCGCCGAGGAATGCCCAGACGTGTTGCTGTGAGGTGTCCTTGATACCGCGGTTCTGCAAGTAGCGGTTAAAGGAAGCCTGGTGAATAGCATTGAGGGGGCCTAGACCCATCGATACTGTGGGGAACTGCCAGAACTCAGGCATGCACCGGGGGTGCGGGTAAGAGGGAATGCCGTGCTCGCCCTTGGTCTTCTCCTGACGGAAGCCATCCATGTCTTCTTCGTTGAGGCGGCCCTCAACGAAAGCACGCGCATAGTTACCGGGAGAGGCGTGGCCCTGGAAGAATACCTGGTCACCGCCGCCGGGGTGATTGCGCCCGCGGAAGAAGTTGTTGAACCCAACTTCATAAAGATCAGCGATACCTGCATAGGTGGAGATGTGTCCACCAACACCGATGCCCTGTTTCTGTGCGCGCTGCACCATAATGGCAGCGTTCCAGCGAATCCAGTTACGGTATTGTTCTTCAAGATCAGCATCGCCGGGGTATTCAGGCTGCTGGTCGACTGCAATGGTGTTAATGTAGTCGGTCTTGGTTAGAACCGGTACCTCAACGCCTTTCTTGCCTGCTTCCTGAATTAGGGATCGCAGGATGTACTCGGCACGTTCGGTGCCGTGAGTTTTGATGAGGTCCTCAAGGGACTCGGTCCACTCCTGGGTCTCCTCAACGTCGACGTCCTTGAGGCCGTCAAGTAGAGTACTCAGGGAGTGTTCGTTCGGTACGTTAGCCAAACTAATCCAACCTCTCTTCTTATCCAATTGTGAAGGCGCTTGTGGCGCTGGTGCGAGGCACCCTTCGGTAAGCATGCGCACAGTGTTCTAGGAGCATACTTCTTTCTCTACTATCTTAGACCTTATTTTGATCTCCGATGACTGTTTTTGAGGTTTTTTCGTTGGAGGCTTTGGGTTATGAATGAAAGTAGGCAGGTTGGTGCGATATTCCGCGGTAAGAATTTTTGCCTAAAATGTGCAAATTTCCCGATCTAGGGGCTTTCCCCCTTAAAATTTGACACCTTGAGGCATGTTGTTATTTGTGTTTATGTGGTTTTGTGAGGGGTATAGTCATGGGGTGAAGACTTTGAGGGCGTAGTAACCACTATCTAATTCTGATGTGACATATAACATGCACATCTCAGTTGCGAGTACATGAGAAACCCCGTATAGTATTACCTTGTTCGCAGGAAAATAAAGGTTTTTATAGCGAAAATTGGGTCTTTAGCTCAGCTGGTAGAGCGCCACGTTTACACCGTGGATGTCATCGGTTCGATCCCGGTAGGACCCACATATAAATCCCGTACCGTAACAGGCGGTACGGGATTTTCCTTTATATCCATTCTCTCCGCGCATCATGGGTATATCGTGGAATGCTCACAATAATCATTCAAAGACTGCCGAATGTTATTCCTGTCTAATCCAAACGCTTAATTCCTTGGATACACGCGGATAAAACGTAAAACAGCGTATTCTTGTATACATGACTGAAAACAAGAAGGCACAGATTGGTGTTACCGGGCTTGCCGTCATGGGCGCTAACCTAGCGCGCAACCTGGCACGTAACGGGTACACCGTAGCACTGCATAACCGTTCTGTTGAGAAGACCGATGCCTTGCTCTCTGGGCACGGTGCAGACGGTGACTTCATCCGCACCGAGTCACTTCAAGGTTTGGTGGACTCGCTCGAATCTCCCCGCCGTATCCTGATTATGGTGAAGGCGGGTGCCCCTGTAGACGCTGTTATTGAGCAGTTAACCCCTCTTCTTGATGAAGGGGACATTATTATTGACGGCGGTAACTCTCATTTCCCCGATACTATTCGCCGTGAACGATCTCTTGCAGAAAAAGGTATGCACTTTGTGGGCGTCGGCGTTTCTGGCGGCGAAGAAGGTGCCCTCTGGGGACCCTCGATTATGCCGGGCGGTTCGGCTGAATCCTACAAGCATGTAGGTCCTATGTTAGAGAAAATTTCAGCAAAAGCGCCGCAGGATGGTTCTCCCTGTTGCGCCTGGATCTCTACCGATGGCGCAGGACATTTCGTCAAAATGGTGCATAACGGAATTGAATACGCCGATATGCAGGTTATTGGCGAAGCCTACGATATTCTACGTTCTGTTGCAGGTATTGAACCCGCCGAGCAGGCTGAAATCTTCAAGAAATGGAATGAGACCGACCTCAGCTCATATCTGATTGAGATTACCTCGGGAGTCTTGGCACAGGTTGATGCGAAGACCGGTAAACCGTTGGTAGACGTTATTCTTGACCAGGCCGGTCAGAAGGGTACCGGTCGTTGGACCGTTCAGGCTGCTCTTGACTTGGGAGCTCCAGTATCCGCTATTGCTGAATCTGTCTTCGCTCGTGCCCTGTCTTCTTCAGATGTTAAGGCGCGTGCACAGGCTCAGCAGGAACTTCCTGCTGGTCTCATCGCGACCACCGGAGTCGGTGCAGGCGATCCCGAATTTGTCGAAGACGTGCGCCGTGCGCTCTTTGCCTCCAAACTGGTGGCGTATGCACAAGGTATGGATATGATCGCTCGTGCCGGGCAGGAATACGGCTGGGAACTGCACCTTGACACTATCGCATCGCTTTGGCGTGCCGGATGCATTATTCGCGCGGAGCTTCTGGGCGATATTATGGCGGCTTATGCGGGCGAGGTACCGGCCAATATGCTTCTCGCACCCGCCTTCAAGAATCTGATGGAAGAGCTTGTTCCTTCTTGGCGCCGTGTGGTTGCAAAGGCTACCGCGTTGGGTGTGCCGGTTCCGGTCTTCTCCTCGGCGCTCTCTTACTATGACGGACTGCGCCGCGACCGTCTGCCCGCAGCCCTTATTCAGGGACAGCGTGACTTCTTTGGAGCGCACACCTATGGACGTGTGGATGCAGAAGGCGCATTTCACACTATGTGGAGCGGTGACCGTTCAGAAGTAAACGCTGCAGATATCCACGTTCACTAGAACCTGGATCTTAAGAACAGCGTCAATAAAAGGGGTGTGGCCGCTTCGTGAGAAAGCAGCCACACCCCTTTTTGTCTGTGTTTTGTCCGTATGCGCGTGATCCAGTGACCGATAGACTGAGAACCTGGAGAACACGCTGCGAGCAATGATGCTCTGTCTGCCCAAAGAAGACCTGGAGTCGTGGGTGGTTCACACGGGTAACACCGGATTATCGGTGGATTTAATGACCTTATTCAGGGTACAGAAACCTTATATCGTAGTAGTTGCACTATTGAGGTTTGCGGCAAGATGCCGTTATAGATAAAACAACACCACAAACCTCATAGAGAGCACCACTCAAGATTAGATCCACATTGCCGGGTCGATATATTCCACAGCATCGACCAGAGGCTTCTTCTTCTCGGGTGTACGCAGACGATGTTTCGCAGGGATACCCGTAATTATGGAATCGCGCGGATGATCGTTCACCACCACGGCATTTGCTCCGATAGCGCTATCTGCCCCAATGACTACTGGACCCAGCACCTTAGCACCAGCACCGATTGTTACTCTGTCTTCGATTGTGGGGTGGCGCTTAATCTTTTCAAGCGAGCGACCGCCGAGAGTAACGCCATGATAGAGCATCACATCATCACCTATTTCGGTGGTCTCACCAATAACGATACCCATGCCATGATCGATAAAAAAACGCCGCCCAATGACGGCCCCTGGATGGATCTCGACACCGGTCAAAAAACGGGTGAGCTGCGAGAGGGTACGAGCTAGAGATTTCGTGCCGTCCTTTTGCCAAAGTTTGTGTGTAAGCCGGTGAGCCCATATCGCATGCATGCCCGAATAGTTAAGCATGATTTCGCCAGCCCCACGCGCCGCTGGATCATGCTCTCGAACATTTTCAATGTCTTCGCGCAGACGGGCAAAAAATCCCATAATCTTCTTTCTGTTACAGTAGATACTTCCCCAAGGTACCAACATCGAAGCCGGTTTTCATATTAGGCGCGCCTGCGCCGCACAATATTGATGTTGACCCTTTATTGCGTACAACTAGAAAAGAATGCTGATATTCCCTATTCTTCTCTGAGCAGAGGAAACGCCCCACAGCACCGTAGCGAACGGAAGCGTGGGGCGTTGTTTCTTGAGGAAGGTTAGCCGCGGATATCTTCGTAGAGTACCGTAGAGATATAGCGTTCACCGAAGTCGGGAACAACTGCAACGATCAGCTTATCCTTATTTTCGGATTTCTTAGCTTCTTCCAATGCTGCATAGACGGCTGCGCCGGAAGAAATACCACCCAGGATACCCTCCTGGGTTGCTAGTGCGCGGGAAGTGCGGATTGCTTCCTCACCAGATACTGCGATGACCGAATCGTAGATTTCGCGGTCGAGAGTATCCGGCACGAAGTTAGCGCCCAAGCCTTGAATCTTATGCGGACCAACGCGGCCTTCAGACAGGAGCGGTGAATCCTGAGGTTCAACGGCAACAATCTGCAGGTTGGGGTTCTTCTCCTTCAAGTACTTGCCAGCACCGGAGATAGTACCGCCGGTACCGATACCCGATACGAAAATATCAATCTTGCCGTCAGTCGCATCCCAAATTTCAGGGCCGGTGGTCTTGTAGTGAATAGCAGGGTTTGCCTCATTGGAGAACTGCGATGCGAGAATTGCGTTGTCCGTGGTGGCAACGATTTCCTGTGCCTTCTCAACAGCGCCGCGCATGCCGTCGGTGCCGGGAGTGAGAACAATTTTCGCACCGTAAGCGCGAAGCAGTACTCGACGTTCAGCCGACATGGTCTCGGGCATTGTCAAAATAACGTTGTATCCACGTGCTGCACCAACCATTGCAAGGGCAATACCGGTGTTTCCAGAAGTCCCTTCGACAATGGTACCGCCGGGCTTGAGAGCTCCGGCTTCTTCAGCGGCATCAATGATGGCGCGGCCGATGCGGTCTTTCACAGAGCCTGCGGGGTTGTAGAATTCGAGCTTGACGGCTACGTTGCCGGGCAAACCAGCATCGAGGCGGTTGAGTCGAACAAGGGGAGTCTGACCAATAGCATCAACAATGCTGTTTACGATCTCTGCCACAGTATTTAATCCTTTAGTGTGTGGTGAAAAATCCTATTGATTTTCCGGGGAACCTTGGGTACGTGAGAAACTTTACTACGCTGCGGGTAACGGTGTAAGTTTACCCGTCACAGTTCGTAATATGCTACTGAGTTGGGAATAAAAACGCTGGCGGCGGTGTAGCAGACAATAATTTTTCACCCTTAATAGTCCGCGTACCGTATATATTTCCTATTGGAAAATTATACGGCACGGCGTTCCTTCTCGAGGTTCTAAGCGGTACTAATGGTCGAGTGAAAGAATAATCCAAGAGTTATTCTGGTACTTTGCTTTGATATCGATATCTTGATCTAGATTTAATCTGTTGTTTTGAGTGTCGGTTGCCGTACCGTCGTTAACAGTCCATGCGCCAAAATCGACTTTGAAATGACCCGGCCAGGTATATGTATCACCATCTTTGGTGGGAGAACCAGCTTTGAGGGCGATGGTTACAACGGGGTTATCGGTCCATGTAGTACCCCCGAGAAAAGGGGAGTTAGACATAAAGAATACTTTGGTTCTCTCAGGAATATTGACCTCTTGAAGATAGCTCGTATCTCCAGTGCGCAGTGCATATTGCATGGCAGCGGCGGCAAAAGCGAGGGTTGAGTATAGCCCGCCGGTTGAATCATCGTTGATGTCTTGAGGCTTCTTGGGTTTTGGAACATTCTGCGCTGGATGCTCCTTTGTCGCGGGCTCGTAAGAACCTGCAGATTCGTCATAGGAATCAAGTTTGACTTCGCCTTGGTAATCTTTGCCGCATGCGGTGAGCATTGGAATAACCGCGAGACTCAGTATTCCTAAAGTGGTAAATCTGAGCGTGTTACGGCGGGAAAATACCCCGGAAGTAGGCATGATGAAGTAGTCCTCTCTCATGGGATGGGTTGGTGATGGTTTTAGCTTACCTAAACTTTATTATTTGGTACAAGCTTTTAATGTATTTCGCACAAAGTTAACACGCACTCTAAACGCTTTTGTCCGAGTTGCATTTATACAAGCGTGAAAAGACAGCATTTGACGAGCAAGTGACTGACTGCCAGCTGCTTGTAGAACTAGAGTTAAGCACAAGAATCGAGAGAGTCGTCGCACACATCCTGATACCCGTGTTGTGTCGTCTGTTGGACTCTTGTTAATTGGTGTCTTTTCGGTACGAAGACTGCTGCTTTGGCGGGTAGGGGGAGCCTCACATAAATATTTTTCTGCCGCACGTATTTTGTTTGGTATGCGGTACAGAAAAGAGATTTAAAAAAATAATCGAGAAGATATAAAAACACCGTATACTCAACGTTTGTGAGCATACGGTGTTGTGCTGCGGAACGATACCTATTAGTCGATATCCATGTGTAGATCCCACACGTTATTGATGTAGCGGCCTACAGCCTCGCCCTGCATACGTACGTAGCGTTTATCAGAAGGGGTATCTTGCTCTTTACCCTTATTGAAGAGTTTTTCGCCCAAATCAATGGTGAAATCGACGGTCCAGTTATAGGCACCCTGCGCGATAGTAGGCTGCTTGCTGCTAATAACCATTGTGGCCGAAGGCTTTTCGTACCATGTCTTTTCTTCGATACCCTTCATCGTACGATCGGCGTATTTCTGGAGTGCATTCAGAGTATCAGCATCGGTGCTGACCTCCCGAACATACTTCATATCGCCGGTCTGCAGGAGGTAATCGACAGCAGCACCAAAATATGCAAGCGCAGAGGCAAAGCCCGCAACGGTGTTCTGGTGCATTGCTTCGGGAATAACGGGGGTGGGTACGTTCTGCGCGGGAGATTCCGCCGTAGCGGGCTGGTACTCTCCGGGGGTTTCGTACTGCTCTAACTTAGCGACTCCGGAGTAGTCTTTACCGTCGTTGACGAGTTCCGTAGGAGTCGGGGTGGGGGTAGGTGATTCGGAAGCTGAGGGGGTAGCAGAAGCTGAAGAGGAAGCGCTGGAGCTCTTCGTCTGAGAAGTGCTTGCGGAGGCTGAAGAATTAGATTCTTCTTTCTTATCGCTGCCGCACGCCGCTAAGAACGCGACACTTCCCATACTGAGAATCCCCAATGCTGCACGACGATTCAGAGCCGAAGACATCGTTATACCTTTCGTGTGAATGCATTAATCCCGTATAAGTCTAAACGTAAAACAAAACGAGATACTTGATTGTACCGAGGAATGTGACCTAACCCTAACCAAAGGTGAGTAACGTTACCGTATAAGGTAATACCTGGCATGGAGAGGGTATGGGTCTCATACGCACTTAAAACGCCCGGGCAAAGGCTTATTGCCATGCCCAGCGCAGACTTAGAAGTCCCGTATTTTTCTCTAGAGAATCCGGTGAAGACTAGTCAGCAATGTCCCGAATAGCCCATGCGCCATCGGTGTATTTTGCCTTGATTTTTCCTTCACTTGTAACTTTTTGCTCATTTTCTGGAACGTTGATTGCTCTGTGTTGAGCGACCGCCCAGTCGCCCTTGGTGAGTGTGAGCTTTGCAGGCCAAAAGTATTCGTTGTCCTTTTGCTCCGGTTGATCGGTAGTGAGCTCAATCGTAACCGTGGGATTGGAGAGCCAGGTAGAACCATTGGTGATCTCTTCGATGGAATCTACAGTATGTTCTAGCTTGACCTCTTTGAGGTACTGGGCATCGCCCGTAATAAGCCGGTATTGCAGTGCAGCCGCAAAGAACGCGATGGTCGAGTAAAGGCCCGCTACTGAGTTGTCATTCATATTATTAGGCTTAACAGGCTTGGGTACGTTCCGTGCCGGATGCTCGCGCGACGCTAATTCATAAGTTCCGGCAGATGTATCGTAGGTATCAAGCTTAGCCTCGCCCCTATAGCTCGATCTTTCGGCGCTGTTTTGCGACGTATTGCCACACGCAGAGAGTACGGTGATTCCGCCCAGTCCAACAGTACCGAGGGCGGTGGTGCGCAGGAGGATTCGGCGCGAAAAAGTGAAAGACATAAAATGCCCCTTCAACGTTGAAATAGCACTAGCTTCTCAAGTGTAGCTCTACATAGAAGACGCCCTGGCAAGATAGATATAGGGGACCCGCGAAATAGTTATACGTTACTGTGCAGGAACCCCAATAGTTCACAGGGAAAGTAACACTGCTGCGCGGATAATACCGTATATGCAGGGCTCTCCGACATGTGAGAGAAAATACATATCTAGAGGTATATGTCGAGACATAAAACCCTTAGTTTGACTTTGAAGAACGCAAGGTGAAGAGCAGGAATTCAAAATACCCAGCCTCCGGTTCCTGCATCACCAGAGCCTCGGAGGCTGGGCAAAGATAACGATAGCTACTATTTCTCAGGATTAGCTGCCGGTTCTCCGGTTGCCGCAGGGTCCGAGGCTCCACCCGTTGCCGATGCAGCAGGACTTGCTGCCGCATTTCCCGAGCTCTTCGTGCCATAGGATAGATTGAGTTCCCAGGATTTCGTGGTGGGGTTATAGCGACCACGGAAATCACAGTCCTGGGTAGAGACTCGCTCTTCCTCCTTAACCGGTTTTATTTCGCCGTTTGCCACGCTTTCAGCACCGTAATCGAATGTGTAGACGCTTTTGAAGAGCAGATTTCCATCGCTCATAATGGCGGGCTGTGAGTCCTTGAGCTCGTACCAGGCAGATGGATCTACATACCAGGTTTTCTGTTCAATTCCTTGAGCGATGGATTTAGCAAGCGCCTCATTTTCTTGGGCATCGTTACCTGCAAGTTTGACCTTTTTTACGGCGTCAAGGCTGCCGGTTTTCACTAGGTAATCCATGGCTGCAGCATAGTAAGCGACGGTCGCGTGGAAGCCTGTCACGCTATTTTCGTTGGCGTTATCAGGCAGCTTAGGCATAGGTGCGTTTTGTGGGGGATGTTCGGTGTTGCCTGGTTCATAAGTGCTACCCGGTTCAAAATTGTCAAATGTAATACGCCCGGAATAGTTATTGCCGTCGTCGCTATACCCGTGTGGGTTTGAGGATTTTGGGCTTGGTGCAGAGCCGTTAGCGTTATTGTCGTTTGATGTGTTGGTGGAGCTGTTCGAGGAACAAGCGGCGAGCATAGTGAGTCCGGCACCTGCTAAAACGGCTGTAACAGCTTGCCTGCGAGTTAAGTGCTGTGACATGGAAGCATTTCGATGATTATGAGGGTTAAAGCGCATAGGCACCTTCACCCGGATGCGGTTGGAGAAGAAAATATTATGTCTCTATATTCTCATGCGGAGGTGCCGCTGAGCCTTCTTAGTTCTAGGACGGACTCGCGCCTGCCGTGGATTGCGGGTCACGAACTGTGAGCGTGAGTGACCAGGCTTCTTTCTCGAAGGTGCCTTGGATAGTACCCGCATAGTGGAATTTTTGCTGCTCGGCAGGTATTGCACTGGCCTGAGAATTGACGACCTGCTGCTCTCCCAAACTGATATCGAGGGTGTATCGCCAATCTTTTCGATAATCGTTCACGGCTGTTGGCATGCGTGAGGTGAGGGAGAGCGTAGCTTGAGGAGAAACATACCAGCTTTTAGCAGCCTGACTCTCACCAGTCTCGTCAGTGAAAAGCAAGAGAGCTTTGGTGAACTCGGGGTTGATAGTGATGACTTCCAGAGGATTGGTGTCACCGGTAGCCAAGAGATAATTGAGTGCCGCATTGAGGTAACCGATAGTATCGTAAAAACCTGCAATGGAGTTTTTGCCCATATTCTCTGTTTTTATGGGGACCGGAACGTTTTGCGCCGGATGCTCTGCGTTTGCGGGCACATAAGTACCTGCTGAGGTGTTGAAGCTCTCGAAAGCCACCTCACCGCTAAAATCGCTGCGCACATACTGACTTACCGAAGGGTCACTTGTAGCATGAGTTTGCTGATGTCGAGAGCATGCGGCTATCAAAGTAGAGGCGGCGGTGCCGAATAACCCTGCCCCAACGGTACGTAATACACGGCGTCGGGAATAGGGAAGTGAAGTTACCACGTGGAACCTTTCACGTTGAGAAATAAAGGATTAGGGGTTTAGTAGTCTGCGGGTATAGTACTCACCTTTGGGGTGTAGGTAGAAGTCGGTTGTGGAGCGGGTGTATAGGCTCGTGTGGGCTTTGCCGCTGGGTCGAACTGCTGTGGGGAGATGATGAGCCACCTGTCCTTCACCCATTGCGCGTAGAGAGCCGTAAAATCGCGTATTTCATCCTGTGAAAGCGGTTTCGTCACGTTTGTCGTTTTATTGATGAGCGTTCCGTTTTCCTGGGTAGCGGTGCATTCCCACGAGAATTTGCCGTTATGCTCTGTCGGTTTCTCCGAGACGGAGATCTTCCAGGCACCTCCAACGATCCAACTATTATTAGGTTCGGCGTACAGAGTTTCCCAGGCCTTAAGCCGCTCAAGATCGACGGTGTTTTCGCTGTGTACCACTTTGAGAGCAGGGGTGAGATCTCCAGTCATGCGTGCATAGTTAATACACGCCACATAATAGGCGAAGGTATTTCGCAACCCCTGAAAATCCTCTTTGAACATCAGGTCGTCTTCTTGGGGGATGGGAACGTTCTGAGCCTTGTGATCGGCAGTTGCCGGGTCTGCCTGGGGAACCGGAACGACCTTTTCCCCGGTTTCGGGGTTCATACTGGGAGTGACCGGGGTGGCGGAATCGTAACGTTGCCAGAGTAGCTCTCCCGAAAGATTTCCATAGTGCGCGCCTGTCTCTGAGGGGGATGCTCCCTCAGCGGTTGCCAAGCCAGCGGCAGAATCAGAGGAATCGCTAGAGGCACATGAAACTAATAATGGCGCGGCGACAACGGTGCTGCCAGTAAAGACGAAGAACTGGCGACGTGAAGGGCGCATAGCAACTCCCAAAATATCGTTATTTCCAAAAAATCTGAAACCCGGGTTTAGTGTGTAAAACCAGACTAGGGCGTGGTGGGTGAAAGCACAAACGTACAGCGACCTAAACCGTGATATTAGGCTAGAGTTACGCAAAATACAGCGCTTCGACTCTGTTTACGGCACCTAAAATTCGTGAGGTAAGCAACTTAAACTCACAGGAAATACTCTAAGTTTCCTCAGCAAGCATGCAATAAAGTGTGAAACAATAGCGCACGTGCAACACACAAACGATGAGCGTGTATATTCTGCACGCAAACTCCTAGATGAGCTCACTCTACCCCTCGATACCGCTGATGTTACTCGGGCGAGGGAACAAGTGCGTTCTCTGAGTAAACAGTACGACGATTACATTCTGCCGCGGCTTACCGCTTTGGAGGCACCCCTTACCGTGGTAGTTGGTGGTTCTACGGGTGCCGGTAAATCGACTTTGGTGAATACCTTGATGGGAACCCCCGTATCTCGTTCCAGTGCGCTTCGCCCCACCACTCGGCAGCCAATCTTGCTTTATCGTGCTGAAGACTCCGAATACCTGACCCCCGAACGTTTTCTGCCTACCCTAGAACGGCAGGAGATGGCATCTATCTCTGAAACTTCACCACGCCGGAGTGACATTTGGGAGCTGCCAGGTGCCGAACATCATCTGCAAGATACGCTTATCAGCGTGCAAACTAGCGCTCTGCCGCGCGGCATCGCCCTGATCGATGCCCCCGATATTGATTCGGTCTCCGACGAGAACCGCAGGCTTGCCAACGAGCTCTTATCTGCCGCCGACCTGTGGCTTTTCGTCACAACTGCTAACCGTTATGCGGATGCCGTACCCTGGGATTTGCTGCATCGCGCTGCCCAGCGGAATATTGCTGTAGCAGTCGTTCTCAACCGAGTTCCCAAAGGGGCTGTGGATGAGATCGAGTCCGACCTTATGCGGATGCTCACCGAAGCCGGTATAACACCGGTTATTCTGCATAGTATCCATGAACAGCCGCGGGACGAACAGGGGATGCTGCCCGCAGAAGCGGTAGCGCCTCTAACATCCTGGCTTGAACAGCTTGGTGCGGATGCGCCAGCCCGTGCAGCGATCGCGCGTCGCACCCTGGCGGGCGCTATCACCGGGGCCGGTAACTCTCTACAAGAACTTGCTGATGCACAAACCCGTCAGGTGGAAACATACACCGGATTAGAAACTGCGGTGACCTTAGCCTATGAGGATGCGCTTGTCCGTGTGGAAGATTCCCTCACTGACGGCTCATTGCTTCGCGGCGAGGTTCTGGCACGGTGGCACGATTTTGTGGGGACGGGCGACTTCTTCCGCTCTTTGGAGAACCGCATCGGACGGCTGCGGGACAGGTTTGCCGGAATGCTGACCGGGAAACCGGCAGCGACCACGCGGGTTGAGCAGGCTCTCGAAACGGGTCTGCACGCCGTTGTTCTTGATGCCGCTCAACGTGCGCATGAAACTATCCGTCGAAGCTGGGGAGCGGAACGAGCAGGGCGCGTACTCTTACAGAATATTGACGAGAGCCCGTACCCTCCGCACAGCACCCAGGCTCGTGCGGAGCTTGATGAGACTATCGCCGCAGAAATACGAGCCTGGCAAAGTTCTGTACTTGATATGATCCGTGCTGAAGGCAGCAGCAAACGCCAGCGAGCGCGCGTGCTCTCCCTCGGTGTTAACGCGACAGCGGTGCTGCTCATGATGGTGGCTTTTTCGGCGACTGGCGGACTCACCGGCATCGAAATTGGTATTGCGGGAGGATCTGGGGTCGTTGGATCTAAGCTTCTTGAATCGGTCTTCGGTGAGGATGCTGTGCGCCGCATGGCGACTCGCGCTCGCAGTGATCTAGTGGCACGCCTAGAAACTCTGCTCAAACGGCAATCCGAAGATTACCGGCAGGTGCTTTCTTCCCGTGAACCGCGCATACAGCCGGACGAAATTCGTGTCGCTGCCGAACAGCTTCATGACTTAGGTCAAGAACTAGATCATGATCCCTTGGCTCGGCGTGAAGACTCGCTTCAGAACTCGGGGCTCGTTCAGCACATGCATGACGATACAACACAGCCATTACCTGTTAATAACTCTTGCCAGGAGCACACACGATGAACTCATCTTTAGCATCCGCTACGCCGCGCGGGTCTTTTGAAGAACGTGCGCTTCGCCTTCACGATGCGCTCGGCCTGGGTCTTGACGTTATTCCTGATACCGTGCAGGAGACCGCATCCGCAACGCTGAGCCGTGTCATGGAACGTCGGCAGCTTTCGGCAGAACACACTGTAATTGGTTTTTTCGGGGCCACCGGAAGTGGAAAATCCACCCTTTTCAATACCATTGCTGGGATGCCCCTGGCACGTACCGCCGTTACACGACCGACTACCTCAGAAATTCAGGCGGCGATTTGGGGACGGGACGGAAGCGAAGAGCTTCTGGACTGGCTTAAGATCGAACATAGGGTCTATCCCGAGGAGAACGAATCGATACGCCAGATTCGTACCCAAACACAAAATTCGGCGGCAGATTCTGCAGCACCCCACGAAATCGTAGAGCCCGTTCCTGGCATGTGGAATAAGCTCAAAACGGCGGTTGGGCGCGGGCAGACCCGCACACGATCTGGCGGGCTGATCCTGCTGGATCTGCCCGACCTTGACTCGGTAGCGCATCACCACCGGGAGCAGGTAGAGCGCATGCTCTCCTATGTGGATGTGTTGGTGTGGGTCCTCGACCCCCAAAAGTATGCGGATGCGGCGGTGCACCACGATTTTCTGGCTCCTCTCTCCACTCGTGGACATCGCATGGTATGCGTTCTGAACCAAGCAGATACCCTAGATTCCCATGAGGTTCCACAAGTACTTGATGCGCTCACGGAGCTTTTAGAAGCGGACGGTATTACGCCTCTGCTCATTACAGCCCCATTTGCACTCTCGGCGCATACCGGCGAAGGCGTTTCTGCCCTGCGGTCGTTGTTAGGACGTGTGGCGGCTGAGAAAAATGCCGCGTATGAGCGTACTGAGGCGCAGCTATATGCGATTCGCCGTGATCTTGCAGACTATCAGGGTGGTGAAGCACCTCTTCATGAGCCTGACTACGCCGTTGATGAGCTGACGGAAGGCTGCTTTCAAGCCTGCGGGGCTGTTGAAGTTCTTGATGCCGCAGAAGCCTCGTATCGTCGTCGTGCCGTTGCCAACACAGGATGGATAGCTACGCGGTGGGTTGCTAAGTTCCGTGCCGACCCGCTTAAGCGTCTGCATCTTGGAGACGATACTGCGGGTACTCATAGCGCGAGTGAATCTGCACCACAGAAATCTCCGATGCATCTAACGGCTAGTTCGTTACCGCCGCTTACTGCAGCTCAGCAGGCAGCATTAGCTCAGGCAGCGCGCGGTTATGGTGAGTCTGTAGCCCAAAATATTGAAGCTCCCTGGAAGCAACGTATCCAGAACGCCGCCTTGACCCGAGAACAGGATTTTCCGGAGGCCTTTGAGAGGGCGATCGCGCGTGTAGACTACAACACTACCCAGTCACGTTTCTGGTGGAAGCTACTTAACGCGGTGCAATGGATTGCATTTCTCAGTCTTTTGGGAGGCGTAGCCTGGCTGACTGCAATGGCATTTGCAAGCTACCTGCAGATACCTCTGCCGCCTGCGCCCGTACCCGAAGGATCCCCTGTGCCGGTGCCCACACTTCTACTTATCTTGGGGGCGCTTTTAGGAATCCTGGGTGCCGTATTGGGTAGGGCACTGGTAAATGTGAGTGCCCGTGCTTACCGGCGTTCCTTGCGAACGCGCATGATCCAACAGTGCGAAAACGCGGCACAGCAGGTTGTCGTGGCGCCCGTATTGACAGAATGCGAGAAGCTCAGGCGCTATAGGCAGGCTCTGACATAAGAATGAACACCTAAACAGCATGAGGGGTGTGGAACCAACTAGTCGGTTCCACACCCCTCTATGGTTTGACCTAAGCTACTATACGTTCCGAAGCGCTTGTGAAATCTTATGAGCCGCATCAACAACAACCTCGGCGTATTTGCGACCGGGCTGCATACCGAGTCTTTCGATAGGACCGGAAATAGAAACGGCTGCAATAACTTTGCCCGACGGTGAACGCACAGGGGCAGACACGGAAGCCGTGCCGCGCTCGCGTTCACCTGCCGACTGTGCCCACCCTAATCTGCGCACGGAAGCAAGCATGGCAGCGCTGAAATACGCATCTTGCAGACCCTCAACAAGGCGGTTCTGATCTTCCCATGCCAAGAGTACCTGGGCTGCGGAACCAGCCTTCATGGAGAGCTGGGTTCCTATAGGAATTGAATCATGCAGCCCAATGGGACGTTCTGCGGATGCTACGCATACGCGCCAATTTCCCTGACGCCGATAAACCTGCGCCGATTCGCCGGTCACATGGCAAAGCTGATTTAAAACCGCTCCCGAAACCGCTAGGAGGTGATCGGCACCAGCTGCATTCGCCAGTTCCATTAGGCGGGGCCCCAGCATAAATCGCCCCTGAACATCGCGTGCCACCATACGGTGGTGAGAGAGCGCCACCGCCAAACGATGCGCCGTTGGACGGGCTAGCCCGGTGGCCTTAACAAGCTGCCCCAGCGTGACCGGACCAGCCTCTAGGCATGAAAGAATAAGCGCGGCTTTATCAAGTACCCCCACGCCAGAGGAGATGTTTGGTTCGACCTCAACAACCTGTTGGTCATCCGTGAGAGTATGGGGAGTCTTCAAAGGAGTCGAAAGCCCCGACGTATCGCGAGGGTGACGTGCTCCAGGCAACGGTGTAGACGATGGTGCAGATGTCATAACTCTAGTTTAGCTCAGTGCATCTCAAAATGTGGAAGATAGGGCGCACTTCATAGACTCTTCCTCTGAACCTGCCCATGATGGAGGAACCCTGAATACCAAATTTTTGAAATATATTCCAGGGGCAAGAATATATGTGTTATAAGGCACTATATATCTATGATTGGCGGAAAGCCCGCCATATCAAAGCAGGAGGAAAAATGGCAGGGGACAATACTGCTGCGACAAGCGCTATACCCACATCTGTGAAGCGCCCGCGTACTCTCGCCGAAAAAGTCTGGGAGAACCACGTCGTGGTGCCCGGGCAAGATGGCAAACCCGACCTTCTCTATATTGACCTGCATCTTCTGCATGAGGTGACCTCGCCCCAGGCTTTTGAAGGGCTACGCCTCGAAAACAGGCCCCTGCGCCGTCTCGACTTGACGATCGCAACTGAAGATCACAATACTCCTACCGAAAATATTTTTTCGACCATTGCGGATATTACTTCGCGAACCCAGATCGAAACCCTGCGTCGTAACACCGCGGAATTTGGCGTGCGCATCCATCCGCTCGGCGATATCGAACAAGGTATCGTACACGTAGTCGGCCCGCAGCTGGGATTGACCATGCCCGGAATAACCGTCGTCTGTGGTGACTCGCACACCTCAACCCACGGTGCTTTCGGTGCACTTGCCTTCGGCATCGGCACCTCTGAGGTTGAGCACGTGATGGCAACCCAAACCCTGCCGCTGGCGCGCTTTAAAACAATGGCAATCAATGTCGAAGGGACTCTAAAACCTGGAGTAACCGCCAAAGATATTATTCTTGCCGTTATCGCTCAGATCGGTACCGGAGGCGGGCAGGGATACGTACTCGAATACCGCGGTTCCGCGATACGCTCCTTGTCTATGGAAGGGCGTATGACCATCTGCAACATGTCGATTGAGGCTGGCGCTCGTGCGGGTATGGTAGCTCCTGATGAGACTACTTTTGAATACGTTAAAGGACGCCCTCACGCACCTAAGGGGCAAGATTGGGAGGATGCGCTCGCCTACTGGAAGACCCTTCCCACCGACGAAGGGGCTGTTTTCGACAAAGAAATCTTTATTAATGCAGACGAGCTTGAGCCCTTCGTTACCTGGGGAACAAACCCGGGTCAGGGTGTGCCGCTGAGCCAAGCGGTTCCCGCACCTGAAGACTTTGAGGATGAAAACGACCAGGCAGCCGCATCCCGTGCCCTGGAGTACATGAACCTTAAAGCTGGAACTCCCATGAAAGATATTCCGGTGGACGTCGTATTCTTAGGTTCGTGCACTAACTCACGCATTGAGGATTTGCGTGCTGCCGCCGAAATCATTCGTGGGCGTACCCTTGCCTCAGGCGTGCGTATGATGGTCGTTCCCGGCTCACAGAAAGTTCGCGCACAGGCCGAAGAAGAAGGCCTAGATAAAATCTTCAAGGACTTTGGGGCAGATTGGCGCTTTGCCGGATGCTCTATGTGCTTGGGCATGAACCCCGACCAACTGGCACCGGGGGAGCGATGCGCATCCACCTCGAACCGAAACTTTGAGGGACGCCAGGGTAAAGGCGGACGAACCCATCTTGTCTCGCCGCTAGTCGCTGCCGCAACGGCGGTTCGCGGAACCCTCTCATCACCTTCTGACTTAGAACCACACGCAGACAATGCCCCTGCGGCGGCGTAAAGGAGAACATTGTGGAACCAATTATTAAACACACCGGAATTGGTGTTCCTCTGCGCGTCTCGAACGTGGATACCGACCAAATTATCCCGGCGGTTTACCTCAAACGCGTAACGAAAACAGGCTTTGACGATGCCCTCTTTGTGAATTGGCGTAAGAACCCCGAATTTGTTCTGAACCAAGAACCTTATAAAAATGGGTCAGTGCTGGTGGCGGGCCCCGATTTTGGCACAGGGTCCTCGCGTGAGCACGCGGTCTGGGCGCTTAAGGATTACGGGTTTCGAGTCGTTATATCGTCACGATTCGCCGATATTTTTCGTGGTAACTCAGGTAAACAAGGACTCGTTGCCGCTCAGGTGGCTCAGGATGATGTCGAGTTGATTTGGAAAGCTCTTGAGCGGGAACCTGGTACCGAAATTACCGTTGATTTAGAGAATAAGACGGTAACTGTGGGTGCCCTCGTGGTGCCTTTCCAGATTGATAATTATGTACGCTGGCGTTTGATGGAAGGACTTGACGATATCGGGCTTACCCTTCAGAACATTGAGGCCATTAAAGACTACGAGGCGCGCCGCCCCGCGTGGATGCCCCGAACTCAGGAAGTCTAGACTGGACACTCGGTGAGGTGCGTACCCTGTGACATCAGGGTACGCACCTCACCGAGCGTTACGGGGTGTATATATAGAAACATATTATTGGTATGTTGCTGGGGTTTGATGGTTATATGAGGTGGTTCTTCGAGGAAGTTTATGAGCGGCATCTTTGAACTATCTCGATAAACATCGCGAAGCACAGGTTCTACACAGCTCTTCCGTTTGTAGCAGCCCGTTCGAGAACGTAAAATGATAGCTTGAAAGTCTGTGCAGACCTATTAATAATTCGTTAATGGCGCCGGACCTCAGCACTAACAGCAGTTCTTGTCGGCCCCACCGAGCCGACCGTTCGAAGGATTAGTTATGTCCCTTAACATCAGCGAACTTCGCATTGAGGGTGGTACCCCTCTTAAAGGCGAAGTCCACGTTCGAGGCGCCAAAAACCTCGTACCTAAAGCGATGGTAGCAGCGTTGCACGGATCCACCCGTTCGACCTTGCGTAACGTACCAGACCTAAGCGATGTTGAGATTGTAACTACCCTTGTTGAACTTCACGGTGCGAAAGTTAACTATGATCCTGAAGCCGGTATTCTCACGTTAGATCCCGCCCAAGACGCGAAGACTGCGGCCGAGAACGCTGAAGAGATTCAACTCTTCGGCGGTAACTCACGTATTCCGATCCTGATGGTAGGTCCGCTTCTGCATACGCTCGGTACCGCGCGTATCCCTAATCTAGGTGGATGCAAAATTGGTGATCGTCCTATCGATTACCATATGGATGCGCTCCGTAAATTTGGTGCCGTCGTTGAGAAAGACGATGAAAGCGGCACTACTCTGAACGCTCCCGATGAAGGCCTGCACGGTGCTGAAATCGAACTCAATTACCCCTCCGTAGGGGCTACCGAACAGGTTCTTCTGACTGGTGTGCGCGCCCGCGGCACCACGGTTTTGAAGAACGCCGCTATTGAGCCCGAGATTATTGATCTTATTGCGGTTTTGCAGAAGATGGGTGCAATCATCTTCATTAACGAAAATCGCACCATTATTATTGAGGGGGTTGACGCCCTAACCGGGTACGACCACACCGCCTTGGCAGACCGCAATGAGTCCGCTTCCTGGGCATCCGCCGCGTTGGCAACCGGCGGAGATATTTTTGTGCGCGGCGCTTCACAGAAGGATATGACTGCTTTCCTCAACCAGTTCCGGAAGATGGGCGGTGAATTCGAGGTTACCCCGGAAGGAATCCGCTTTACTCACCCCGGCGTGATTACCCCCGGCGCAGAGCTGAACCCTATCGTGTTTGAGACCAACGTGCACCCCGGTTTTATGACCGACTGGCAGCAGCCGCTTGTCGTTGCGCTCACGCAGGCAAAAGGAACTTCTATTGTGCACGAGACCGTGTACGAAGAGCGTTTTGGGTTTACTAATGCCCTCAAACAGATGGGCGCCGATATTGTGGTTATGCGCGATTGCATCGGCAGCGAGTTTTGTCGTTTCCACGGTAAGAGCTTCGGGCACTCCGCTATTATTAGCGGCTCTACCCCGCTTAAGGCCGCTGACATTGAGGTTCCCGATCTGCGCGGTGGATTCTCGCATATTATCGCCGCTCTGACAGCAGAAGGTACATCCCACGTTACGGGTGTTGAAATTATCGCGCGCGGTTACGAGAACTTTGAAAAGAAACTCGAAGCTCTGGGCGCAAAGTTTGAGGTACTTGCCCGCAAACAGAGCAAGACTCCTAAGCCCGATGCAGAAATTGAGATTGTTGTGCCAGAAGAGGTTGAGGTACAGGGCTAGTATGAGCGGTCAACAGGGGAAAAAAGCATTACCCACACTTGAGCCTACCCCTCAAGGAGATAAGCTCTTTAAGGTTCTTGGTAACGCTGCGCGCGTGGTGTATAAAGGCATAGCCCGCATCGAAATTATCGGGGGCGAGAACTTCCCGACCGACCGAGGCTATATCGTGGTTGCTAACCATTCCACCGAGATAGACCCTGTGACCGTTGCACTCCCTATTTTCAATAACGGAGTTTTCCCGCGGTTTTTAGCGAAGGACTCTTTGTTCCGAGCGCCCGTTCTGGGATATATTATGCGTAAAATGGCGCATATTCCCGTGATACGCGGCTCTGTAGACGCTCGCAAGGCGCTTATTACTGCCCGTAAAGTTGTAGAGGCTGGCGGCGCTGTAGTGATTTACCCTGAGGGAACAACTACCGGTGATCCTGAGGGTTGGCCCATGCAGGCCCGTACGGGTGCTGCCCGTCTTGCCCTCGCAACTGGTGCTCCCGTAGTACCGGTGGCGCACTGGGGCGATGAGCAGATTCTTGGGTATGACTACGAAACCGTGGATGGTGGCCGCGTCAAAGAGCATCGTAAGGTTTCCCTATTTCCCCGTAAAACGGTCAAAGTGAAGGTGGGTAAGCCTCTCGATATCGCCTCTTTAATCGATGATCCTTCGCCGGAGGCAAAGCATACGCGTACTGAGCTTGGGGTCGTGACCGAGGCTATGCTTGATGCAGTGACCGAATTGCTGGAAGATATACGTGGTGAAAAGGCGCCAACCGGTCGTTGGAATCCCCGAACCAAGCGTCGTGAAGCTCCCGGTGAAATGACCGGGATAGCTGGTAACCTGGGCGAACCGGATCCTAAATAGGAGGCGAGGTTATGGCTCTTTTCACGAATTCCGCTGACAACAGCGAACCGGCTCCACGTAAGGTATTAAAAATTGCGATCTTGGGTGCGGGAAGCTGGGGGACAGCATTCGCCAAAATTGTGGCTGATTCGGCGCGAGAAAATAAAACGGGCGTGCAGGTAGTCCTTATTGGCCGCAGCGAACAAGCTATGGCAGAGTGCTCTCAGACTAGGGAAAATAGTAAATATTTTCCGGGGATGAAGCTACCCGAGAACCTGGAATTCACGGCGGATGCTCCTACCGGGCTCACTGGCGCCGATTTGGTGGTACTGGCTTTACCCTCACAGGTGCTACGTTCGCAGCTTCAACTTTATGCCCGCTATATTGAGCCGCATGCCCTGCTGGTTTCGCTTGCGAAGGGATTAGAAACCGGTACCGGTTTGCGCATGTCCCAGGTGATTACCGAGGAACTTGAGGAAGCCTTGGCGATGCGCGGCGCAGACATCCGCACTATCGGGCACATACCGCATCGGGTATGCGTGCTTTCAGGGCCGAATCTTGCTACTGAGATTATGGGGGAGGAGCCTACCGCCTCTGTAGTCGCAGCACGCACACTGCCCATCGCAGAAATTGTCGCGCAGGCTTGTGCCTGTAGCTATTTCCGCCCCTACACGAATACCGATGTGGTGGGTACGGAAATCGGTGGTTTGGTGAAGAACGTGATCGCCTTGTGCGTCGGCATCTGTGAAGGTCGCAATTACGGTGATAACTCCAAAGCCTCAATCATGACGCGCGGACTTGCCGAAATTACTCGTCTTGCGGTCGCACTGGGTGGTGAAGCAGCAACAATGAGCGGGCTTGCGGGGATGGGAGATTTGATTGCTACCTGTTCATCGCCGCTTTCACGAAATCATACTGCCGGGCGTCTACTTGCCGAAGGGGTAAGCCCAGATAAACTCAGCGAACATATGAGCCAGACAGCGGAATCCATCAAATCAGCCCCCGTCGTAGCGCAATTGGCACGCCGTCACGGAGTCGAAATGCCTATCGTGGAAGCGGTCGTTGCTGTCCTGACTGGACGCATCGAGATCGGACAGCTGGCACCGCTGCTACTGGGACGGCGCCTGAAACACGAAGGCCATTAACATCGAGATCTTCCGCAAGAAAATTTTTGTGGCAGATAAAACAACTAATACAGCACGTGTGCGCAGACATGGGCGCTTGAGGGGCGCCCTCTTACGAAGGAGATACAATGACCGAAAACGCACAGAAGAAAACTGTTGCTCTACTGTGTGGCGGACGTTCTTCGGAACACCCTATTTCTCTGATTACTGCCGTAGGCGTGCTAGGCGCCATTGACAGCAGCGTCTACGACGTGGTGACTATTGGCATTACAAAAGATGGTCGTTGGTATTTGACGAATCTGGAAGAGCTGAGTGCACTTCTCGACGCTGCCCCTGCACATGCAGAGTTTACAGGTGGTTCGTACCAGGTTTTCCTGCCTCTTGGAGCCGGGGATTCGCGAGTGCACCTAGTAGATGCTGACGGAAATCTTGAGTACGGTCCTGCCCTTGACGTGGTATTCCCCCTCATACACGGTCCTTTCGGCGAAGACGGAACAATTCAGGGTCTTCTGGAACTCGCTGAGTTGCCCTATGTAGGATGCGGCGTGACGGCATCAGCCGTAGGTATGGATAAGCACTTTATGAAGGTTGCATTTGAGTCGGCTGGGCTGGAGGTCGGGCCTTATGAGGTGGTGACCGATCGCCAATGGACTCATGAGCGCGAGGAATCGCTTAAACGTATAACCGCCCTTGGTTACCCCATGTTCGTTAAACCTACGCGTGCGGGTTCTTCTTTTGGCATTACCAAAGTGGATAAATTTGAGGAACTTGTTCCGGCTATCGAAGAAGCGCGCCTCCATGACGCAAAGATTATTGTGGAAGCTGGCATTGTGGGGCGTGAAATCGAGTGTGGCGTCTTAGACGGTCACCACGGTGATATGCCGCGTGCATCATACCCTGGCGAAATCGAGGTTGTTGATGAGGACCACGGTTTCTATGATTTTGATGCTAAATATATCTCAAAGTCTTCGGCAGTTACCCGGTGCCCCGCCGATTTACCGAAGGATATGCAGGAGCGTTTGCGTGCTCTGGCGGTTAAGGCGTTTTTGGCCCTTGACGGCGAAGGATTATCCCGCGCAGATTTCTTCTACACCCCGGATGGTCGTTTGGTGATCAACGAGGTGAACACTATGCCAGGATTTACCCCGATTTCAATGTACAAAACCATGTGGGAAAACACCGGAATTTCCTATACCGAACTGATTGATGAACTGCTGACTCTTGCACTGGAGCGTCCTTTAGGGCTGCGCTAATGAAGTCTTAAATAGAGAAGGAAATTCCAGTGTTAGAGCCCTCAAGACCTCAGGTTTTGGGGGCTCTAAAATTTGCGTTTGCGTGAAGCGAACTGACGGTAAGGATCCAGAGGTCTTGAATCCTCTATTTTCCGGTTTTGACACCGTTGAGAGTATCGTTGATGTTCGTGCATTTCTTCTGAGACGGAATTTGTTTGACCGCCGAGTTGAGCTCAGCAAGAAGAGTTGATGATGAAACCTTATCTGCGTCGAAGGTTACTTCAATGGCGGGCGTTCGTCCGTACGTGGTTGCCGTCCACGTTCCCGTCGCACGGTTTTCAGGGCCTGCAGCGGCGGAGGAAGACGCTGAGACTGGCGGTGTCGAGTTCTCTGGCGCATTCTTGGGACGCAGCACCCAATCAATCCCATTGACCTCAGCGCATGGGTCCGATACGGGTTCCTGAACGGTAACACCGCATTTGAGAATCACGGAGGCTGGTTCGCCCCAAGCGGTCGTTCCTTGCGCCGTAGTTTCACGCTGCTGTAGGCCAACGAGTTTTTCTGGCATAGCAACCATCGCATAAGCGCATACAGGGTTGGCGGCATCTGGAGCCGGATCAAGATTGACGTTGCCCGCTCCACACGCGCTGAGCGACAGCACCCCGGTGAGCGCAAGACCCAAGCCTGCTCGCTTCGCTGGGGACATGACGAAAAAGTTAAAAGACGTAAAAGTCACTCTCTCATTCTAACGTACGGTATATTCACTGGCGTGTCGCAGAAACATAGCGCGGCAGATCAGAGGAAAGCAAAAATTTGAATACCAATTTAAAGCTCAAAGTCACGACAATTTGCCCATAGTCCAGGTACCATGAAAGTAACAGTTAATAGTTGATCGTGAAAAGATTCTTAAAATTCGATAAACTTTTGAGAGAAGCACATCCTTGTTATTTAGGGTGTAGACTCACCCAAGCACGCATATTGTTCGGTAGCTATTCGGTATAAGGACACTTTTTGGGAAACAGACAATGCAAAGTAGCGTCGGCTAGCCTAGCGACTGCATTGATTGCATTCGGTAGTGTGCCGATCGCCGCAACGCTGACACAGGAGGCACGTGGCGCTTCCGGGAAGGTCGCAAACCATCCTGCGACCTCTGAGGCTGCCGCGCCCGGTCAAGCTATCACGCAGCCTGCCGTACCAGCTACCTTCGCAGCTTTAGGTCAGAAAAATGCCGTGACTCCTATGCCCATGCCGTCTGCAACCGCTACCTTGACTATGTACGGCATGGCCTCGGGCAACGTGACCTATGCTGCTCAACCCGCCGTTGCCCTGCAATCGGAATCTCCCATTGCAGGTGCCGAGTTTGCCGCTGCACCTCCGCTTGACTATGACCAGCAGGACGACGAGATTCCTGAGGCTACCGAGACCCCTGCGCAACGAGCTACCCCGGCTCAGAAAACTGATGAAGATGAAGCGGAAGTTCAGCCTGTTACCCCCGAATATGAGAGTCCACAGGCGCAGCTTTATGATGCCGAAGTTCCTACTGAGGATTCTGAAACAGAGGCTGTAACTCCAACTCCTGCTGCTCCCGTTCAGAACCTTCCTGCTGAGGACGCTGAGGCAGCTTCCCCGGATCTCGGAGAAGAACCAGCGGCTACTCCTGTGACGCCTACTCCGGCTCCTACAGATCAGACTCCGGTGAATCCCGCACCAGTAACCCCTACGCCCACACCGGTTAATCCGACCCCGGTGAACCCGGAGCCTGTGCCTGCCAACCCTACTCCTGTGACGCCTACTCCGGCTCCTACAGA